>CAYRPP010000225.1:0-3448 GCA_964426115.1 uncultured Lentisphaerales bacterium
CGAGCAGGAAAACGCCTTGGCCGAGGAATACTCGCTGCATCCCATGTCGATGGAGGCTCCCCAGACGCGGTTGCTCCCATCGAAGTCCGTGGTGCCGATGTAGGCCGTGAATGTCGCCGTCGATCCCGCGTCGAAGCCGGGAGAGCCCGCGGCGAGCCGGTGGCTGCTGCCGGCTTCGAACGTGGCGGTCGCGGTCAGATTGCCGGAATCGGCGGTGGGGAGCGTCTTGGGCGACAGGCTGTACGTGTACAGGGGCTTGTCGCCGTTCCATTCCGGCGCGCCGGGGGTGGTGTCGGACGAGACGCTATTCCCCTGGATGATGCCGTTGTGGAACTTGAGGTTGGCGCTGGTGCCGTAGACGCCGCCGCCCTCCTGCGCGGCGTTGCCGACAACCGTGCAGTTCACAAACGTGCCGGCGGTGCCGTAGACGCCGCCGCCCTTCGTGGCGGACGTGTTGCCCTCGATGAGGCAGTTGTCGGCGATCGTCTCCGCGCTTGCGGAGTAGATCCCGGCGCCGCCGTCGTTTCTCGTCGTGGTGTTGCCGGCCAGGCGGCAGTGGCTGATGTAGCCGCCGAGCGAATAGATGCCGCCGCCGTAGCTATAGTTGTTGGCCTCGACCGCGTTGGCGCTGATGACCGAGTGCGTGATGCGCCCGCCGCCCGCGAGCAGCACGCCGCCGCCGAAGACATTCCAGCTCTTCATCGTGTTCCGCGCGATGACGCAGTTGGTGACGAGCGCCGCGCGGGAGAGGAGTCCGACCGCGGCGCACTTGATCGTCGCCGCGCAGCCGCAGTTGGTCACCACCGCGCCGGAAAGGAGGCCGCCCTTCGGGCCGATCAGCACGCCGGAGCCGGCGTTCATCAGATCGTACGTCGTGCGGTCCTCGAAGTTCCAGCCGCCGGACACCGTGAAATCGCGGACTTCGGCGCGCGGATGGTTGATGAAGACGGCGCGCTGGAGGAACGGGCGCGGCTGGCCGGCGGGGAGCGAGGTCGGCTTCGAGGTGGTGGTGCGCCGGATCTCGGTGACCGCCGGGCCGTCATCGGCGACCAGTGTGACCGCATTGGTAAGATTGATCTGGTTGGCGACCGGGTAGAGGCCCGCCTTGACGTGGACGACCGTGCCGTCGTTGGCCAGGGCAATGGCGGACTCGAGGCTGGTGCCGTCGACGGTGAGCGATGCCGGTCCGGCGTAGAGGGTCTTCGTCACGGCCGGGAGTTCCGTTTCGCCGACCTTCGCCTGCATCGAGACCGTGTAGTCGCCTGCCGTCGCAAAGGTCGCCGAGAAGGCCGTTTCGTTTGTATAGGCGCTCCATTCGCCGCTGCCGAGCCTCCACCGGTAGGTCAGGGGGCTGCCGTCGGACGAGACGCCCCCGGCCGCGAAAAGGACCGGCGTGCCGGCTATGCAGGTGGTTCCGGTACGGGCAAAGTCGGCGGCGGTCGTGCCGGGCGCAATGGGCTTCCAGCCGACATTGGTGCGGGACGACACCGGGCTGAGGGTGTAGTCGGCGTCGCTGAAGTAGGCCCGGCCAATGGCGCAATCAAGCGAGGGCGCGGTCAAGGCGACGGTCGACAGGCAGTTGGAATAGACCGTGTTGGCGTTGCCGCCCCATTCGGGACTTCCGGCCGTGGCGTCGGCGGTGGTCAGGTCATCCTGCAAGAGGCAGTTGTAGAGCCTGACGTTGGCACTGTTGGCGTAGAGCCCGCCCGCGGAGAGTGAAAGGTTGTCGGCGAAGGTGCAGTTGTAAAATTTCTCCCCCGATCCTGCATAGGCACCACCGCCCTGCCCCCGGTTGTTGCGGTTGCGCGCGAAGAGGCAATGCTCGAAGATCGTGCCCGAACTGGAACTGTAGGCGCCGGCGCCATAGCTCACGCTTTCCGCGCGGTAGATCACGTTGTCGGTGATCCGGGTCAGCCGCACGGTGCCGCCCTTGATGTAGAGGCCCGCGCCCTGGTGCTGGTTCTGCGACATGTCGGTGTTGCGCGCGATCTCGCAGTCCACGATGAGGCCGCCGGCCATGTAGACGCCTGCGCCGTAGGTCGTCCAGCCGTCGATGGTGGAGGCGTTGCGCATACCGCATTGGTTGTCGGTGATCGCCGTGTTCGTGACCACGCCTTGAGAACCCATCATGGCCAGCCCGCCGCCGTAGACGCTGCTCCGCGCGATGAGGCAATTGGTGATCGCCGAATTCCGCAGCGTGCCGCCCGCGGTTCCGATCAGGATGCCCGCACCCATGCAGTCCGCGGTCTCCGAACCGCTGCCGTGGTAGATGCGGCCGCCGGAGAAGGTCAGGCCGTCAACGACCGCCGAGGCGTTGTCCAGGTAGAGGCACCGTTCCACATCGGTGGCCGTTGTTGTCAGGACGTTGATCCGCCTCACCTCCGTCTTGTCGCGGCCGTTGACGGATTGAATGGTCACGGGAATGGACACGGACAGCTGCGAAGTGATTTCATAGAGGCCGTCCCCGACGCGGATGGTGTCGCCGCCTGCGGGGTCGGCATGCGCGAGCGCGTTGGAGATCGTCAGGAACGGCGCCTCGGCCGTGCCCGCCTGGGCGTCGCTGCCGGGCGGCGTGGACGTGGCCGTCGCCACGTAATAGGTCGCGCCGTAGGCGCCACACGCGGCCAGCAGTGCGAAGCTTTCCGCCAAAAGCCTGATTCTCATGGATCTCCCCCGCCTTCGCGATTCACTTTGTCTACCTGACCATCAACACGGTGCCGTCGGAGGCCGCGCCCAGTTGCGCAAGGGCGTAGGGAATCGACGCGTAGGGCGACGATTCCGTTCCGCGCCCGGGGGCGTTGTCGTCGACGCCGTCTGCCGCAACGTACACGTCGGCGCCCGTCGCGACGAGCGCCGCGAGCGACGCAAGGACTGCGGAAATGCGCATGTGGTTCATCGGCGTCTCCTTGGAAACACCCTGAATGTAGCACATTGCTTCGTCGAACTTCAATGTATAAACCGGCAAAATTCTGCTGCAAAAAAGTACAAATCGGCAAAGCACGCACGGTTGCGCGGATCTCATCGACGGAAGGAGAATGGGCGGGCTCCGAGATGCTTGCGGAAGACCTTGTCCATGTGGCTGACGTCTGTGAATCCACAGGCCTCCGAGATTTGCGCGATGGGCATACCGGTTTCGGCGAGCATGCGGCGGGCACGCGCGAGTCTTGCGGACGCAATCGCGGCGTGGGGTGTCGTGCCAAGGTTCTGGCGGAATCGGAGGCGGAGCAGGCGTTCCGAGACGCATAGGCGCGACGCCAGGGCGGAGACGCTGGTCGCCGGGAACTGCTCGTCGTTGACGAGCGCCATGCCGCGAGCAACGAGAGCGGAGTCACAGTCGAACCGGATGTCGGACGACTCGCGCGTGACGATCTGCCCGGCGGACGTGCACATGACGAGGGCACCGCCGCCCGGTGGCGTCCAGCCGCGCATGAGTTTGTCGAGGTTCCCG
>CAYRPP010000226.1:0-3438 GCA_964426115.1 uncultured Lentisphaerales bacterium
GGCGCTTGCAGGGCTTCTGCAAGCGCCTCACCTGGATCTGAAGGCCCCGCAATAAGGCGGGAAATCAGGGCAGAACCTTCATTCCCACCTTGGAAGCCAGGGCCTTCTGCCGCGTGTCGAAGGAGAGAAAGTGCGTGGCCCCGAGCGCGACGGCGGCGGCGACATGCAGAACATCCACGGCGCGCGTCCCGAGTTGGCCCGTGTGGGCCGCGCTCAGCGCCTCGGCCGCGGCGTAGACCTCCACCCACGCAACGGGAACATCGGCCAGCACGCCGGTCTTTGTATCGGCTTCGATCAATTCCAGCAGGCGCCGGCATTCATCTTCGGCGATGTCGCCTCGAAAGACAGCAAGCCGCAGGGCGTTGCGCATTTCGAAGCGCTGCAACGGCGTCACGCTCAAGGCACCCTGCAGCGTCCCGCCAAGGGCGGCGGCGCGGGCGGTGTTGGCATCCTGGGCGTAGAGCGAGAAAAGAAAGCTCGTGTCGGCATAGGCTACCATCGGCTCTCCTCCCGTTCCCGCAGCACCATGTTGGGGATGATCCGGTCCCCGAAGATCGCCTTCGCGCGGGCCGCGAAATCGGGCATTTTGACCTTGGTCGACGGTTGCGGCCGGGGCGGGCAGATGCGGGCCACGGGACGTTTCCGGTTGAGCACCGTGACCTCCTCGCCTTCGGCGACCCACGCCAGCACGGTGCCGAGGTCGTGGCGCACTTGTCGAATGGTGGCGGTCTTCATGAGACACATTATGTGACACATTGCCCATCGCTGTCAATTCACACGCGATCAAGCCACAAAGGGTAGGAACTCTTCTAGTAGTCCCGCGGTTCAGACGCACTGCCTTTTACGTTGCCGCTGCATGGGGGATGCGGTATAACTTCTGCATCAGGAGAATTTCATGATCGCTCTGGCTAGGTATTCCATCGGTGTCGGCGACCGCTTCGGCCACCAGGCGCGCGCGCAGATCAGTGCCGTCAAGGCCATGCAGGAGCAGGGGGTCGGCGTGGTGCCCGTCTGGAACAAGTCGTTCCGCGAGCACAGCCTGATAGGCACGCGGCCGGACGACACGCGCCGCGCCGCCGATGCCGCCGTCGCCGCCGAGCAGTGGACGGGCGGGTACTTTGTCGATGCCGACCACATCGGCCTGAAGAATGCCGATGCCTTCATCGCCGCCTGCGACTTTTTCACGCTCGACGTCGCCGACTTCATCGGGAAGCCCGTCGCAGCAACCGAGGTTCAGGCCTTTGCCCGGCGCCATGCCGACCTGGCAGACCGGCTTCCCATCGACGGCATGGGGCGGCCGCTGGCGCTCGCCGCCGCCGCGATCGAGGCCATCGCCGCGCGTTACCTCGCCGCCATCCGCGCGGCCGGCAACCTCTACCGCCACATCGCCGCGCGGCGCGCGGCGCCCTTTGTCACCGAGGTCTCGATGGACGAGACCGCCACGCCGCAGACACCCGGCGAGCTCCTCGTCATCCTGGCGGGCCTCGCCGACGAGAGGATCCCGCTACAAACGATCGCGCCCAAGTTCACCGGCGAATTCCACAAGGGGATCGACTATATCGGCGATCCCGCCGTCTTCGCGCGCGAGTTCGACGAGGATATCTGCGTGATCCGGCACGCGGCCGCGCGCTTCGGCCTGCCCGCCAGCCTCAAGCTCAGCGTCCACTCGGGCAGCGACAAGTTCTCGATCTACCCGCACATGGCCGACGCGCTGCGGCGGCACCAGGCGGGCGTACATATCAAGACGGCCGGCACCACCTGGCTCGAGGAGGTCACGGGTTTGGCCGCCGCCGGCGGGGAGGGTCTGGCGCTCGCCAAGGAGATCTACCGCACGGCGTTTCCCATGTTCGACACGCTACGCGCGCCCTACGCCTCGGTCGTGTCGATCGACACCACCCGTCTGCCGCCGCCAAGCGAGGTGGATGGATGGAGCAGCGAGGAGTTCGTCGGCGCGCTCGAGCACAACCCCGGCCATCCGCGTTTCAACCGCAATTTCCGGCAGTTAATCCACATCAGCTTCCGCGTGGCCGCGGAGATGGGCGCGCGCTTCACCAGGGCGCTCGAGGCGCATGCGGCGACGATCGGCGCGCATGTCACCCGCAACCTGCTTGAGCGCCACCTGAAGCCGCTCTTCCTGCCGCGGTGACTCCGGTCATGTCCCCCCCACGCACCCTGGAGCTCGCCTACCTGCCGCCGCTCGACCCCTTCAGCGACTTCGAGGCCGTCTGCCGCGACCTGGCCGCGGACGGCATTTCGCGCATCGTGCTGCAGGAGGTGTGCGGCGCAATCAACCTGACCGACCCCGGCGCCGGGCCGCGCATTGCGCGCGTGCTGCACGACACCGGTATCGGGGCGATCGCCTGCCACGGACTCGAGCACGCGCCGTATCTGCTCCGCCAGCCCGAGATCGACGCGCGTCGGCGGATGGTCGCGGCGCACCTCGACATGCTGCGGCGCGCGGCAGACCTCGGCGCGCGCACCTATGTCCTGCACCTGGGCAACTATCCCGCGGGCCTCGATCCGGTCGCCGCCTGGGAGCCGGTGGCGCGGGCTCTCGACGAGCTGGCGCCGGAAGCCGAGGCGGCCGGCGTGGCACTGGCGCTGGAAAACAGCCTGCGCGTCACCTACCTGGCGCGCAACGCCGGCGAGCTGGCCGACTTCGTCGGACGCTATGGTCATCCGGCCGTCGGCGTCTGTTTCGACGTGGGCCATGCGCATATCCTCGAAGGCGTCGCCGTGGCGCTCGACACGCTGCGCCCGCACATCGTGACCATGCACTTGCACGACAACAACGGGCGCCAGGACCAGCACCTTATTCCCGGCCGCGGCACGCTCGACTGGGCGGGCTTCATTCCGGGGATCGCCTCCTGTCCCCGGCTGCGCCACCTCGAGACCGAGGCGATCAAACCCCCGCTGGGCGGCACGCTGGCGGAGACCGAGCAGCATCCGCCGGGCGAGGTTCATGCCCGCTACCTGGCGCTCCTCAACGCGCCGGGCAGCGGCCTGCGGGTGCCGGCATGACGTGCCGCGACGGTGAATCGCTCAACTGGAGGCGCAACCTGTTCTTTGTCGCGGTGGCGCAGTTCCTCTCGATTGCCGGTTTCGGCTTCTCGCTGCCATTCATTCCCTTCTACATCCGCGACCATCTGGGAATCACCAACGAGGCCGAGCGGAGCCTCTGGGTGGGGCTCTTCGCGGCCTCCGGGCATCTGGCCCTCTTCCTGTTCGCCCCCTTCTGGGGTTTTGTGGCCGACATCTACGGGCGGCGTGCGATGGTGCTGCGCGCCAACTTCTGCTCGGCGGTTCTGCTGCCGCTGGCCATCCTGGCGCCGAACATCGTCTGGCTGGTGATCCTGCGCTTTCTGATCGGCACGTTTGCCGGAACGGTCACGGCCTCGCAGACGCTGGTGGCCAGCAACACGCCGTCGGACAAGATGG
>CAYRPP010000227.1:0-3430 GCA_964426115.1 uncultured Lentisphaerales bacterium
TCCGCATCGTCTGCGCCACCAACCGCAAGCTGGACCAGGAGGTCAACGCCGGGCGTTTCCGCGAGGATCTGTACTACCGCCTGTCGGTCGTGCAGATCGAGCTCCCGCCGCTGCGGCGCCGCAAGGAGGATCTGCCCCTGCTGGCCAAGCGGTTCCTGTGCGACCTGCACGGTGCGGACGCCATGGGGCAGGTGGCCCGGTTCGACGAGACCATGGACCTGCTCAAGCGTCACGACTGGCCGGGCAATGTCCGCGAGCTTCGGAACCTCGTCGAGGTGGCCTTCTACGCATCGAGCCGTCCGGTGGACCTCAGCGCCTTCCTGGGCCTGGGCCGATTCCTTCCGAGCCTGGCGGAGGAGACCGACGTGGCCGCGGTCGCGGCCGGAAGACCCTTCAAGGACGCCAAAAACGACCTGATCGAGGATTTCGAGCGGAGATACCTGGAGGATCTGCTCAGGCGCAATGAGGGGAACATCTCAAGATCGGCCCGCGACGCGGGCATCGAGCGCGCCTATCTGCAGAGGTTGATCCGCAAGTACGATCTCAAATGAAGCTGATCGACCTCAACGGAAGCTGGCGGGTTCGCGCGGCGTCGAAGAAGAAGTGGGTGCCAGCCTGCGTGCCCGGGTGCATCCACACCGACCTGATGGCGGCTGGCCTGATTCCCGACCCGTTCCTTCGCGACCACGAGGCGGGGTTGCAGTGGATCGGCCGCGAGAGCTGGGTCTACGAGCGGGAATTCGAGACGCCCCACTGTTCGCCGCAGGCCAGCGTTGTGCTGCGCTGCGACGGACTCGACACGCTGGCGACGGTCATGGTCAACGGCGAGGTGGTCGGACGCGCCGACAACATGCACCGTGCCTGGCGCTTCGATCTCCGCGGGCGGCTGCGCGAAGAAGTCAACACGCTCGCGGTGCGTTTCGACTCGCCGCTGGATTACATCGCGCGCCGCCAGGCGGAGCGCGCCCTGCCCGACTGGCACGGCGCCGGCGAGCCGGCCGGCCGCGCGTGGATCCGCAAGATGGCGTGCAATTTCGGCTGGGACTGGGCGCCATCGCTGGTCACCTGCGGCATCTGGCGCGGCATCGGCATCGAGGTCTGCGAGGACGCGCGTATCCAGTCGGTCGCGGTGCGGCAGATCCATGGCGCGGACGGCAGCGTGGCGCTCGACGTGGAGACGTGCGTCGCGCGCGAGCCCGGCGCCCCCCCGGGACTGACCCTTGGCGCCCGCCTCAACTACAAGGGCACCTTCGTCACCGAGGCGCGCACGCTGCTGCCGGAAAATGGCCGCGCGCGCTTCCACCTCAAGGTGCGCAACGCCCAGCGCTGGTGGCCCAACGGACTCGGCGAGCAGCCGCTATACGAGCTGGTGGTGGATCTGACCGGCGCCTCCAGCCGCCGGCCGCTCGACAGCTGGACCCGACGGATCGGCCTGCGCACGCTACGCCTGGACCGCTCGCCCGACGGCCGGGGGGGCGAGCGCTTCCAGTTCGTCGTCAACGGCCAGCCCTTCTTCGCCAAGGGTGCCAACTGGGTGCCGCCGGACGCCCTCGTCACGCGTCCCACGCGCGTCGAGTACGCCCGCCTCGCCAAGGCCGTCAGCGTGGCCAACATGAACATGCTGCGCGTGTGGGGCGGCGGCATCTACGAGCAGGAGTGGTTCTACGACCTGTGCGACGAGTACGGGATCTGCGTCTGGCAGGACTTCATGTTCGCCTGCTCCACCTACCCCGTCTTCGACGAGGCGTGGATGGAGAATGTGCGCGCCGAGGCCGCCCAGAACATCGCGCGGCTGCGCCACCACGCCTGCCTCGCGCTCTGGTGCGGCAACAACGAGATCGAGCAGGGGCTGGCCGGCGAGGATTGGACGGAACGCCAGATGCCATGGGGCGACTATGCCAGGCTTTTCGACGACATGCTGCCCTCGCTGACCGCCGCGATGGATCCCGACCGCGACTACTGGCCCGGAAGTCCCCACTCCTCGCTGCCCGGCACCCGGCCGGACGCCAACGATCCGCGCTCGGGCGATGCGCACCTCTGGGAGGTGTGGGGCAGACGCGCGCCCATCAAGACCTTCCGGTCAAGTCCGCACCGCTTCTGCAGCGCATTCGGACTCCAGAGCTTTCCCGAGCCCCGCATCGTCAAGGCCTTCACGCAGGAGGCGACGTGCGACCTGGCCTCGCCGCTGCTGCACCACCACCAGCGCTGCCCCCACGGCAACGAAATCATCCGGGAATACATCGAGTCTACTTTTCCCGTGCCCGCCGATCCCGAGGACTGGATATGGCTGAGCCAGATCCAGCAGGGCTACGCCATGCAGGTGGCCGTGGAGCACTGGCGGCGCACCCGGCCGCACGGCATGGGAAGCCTCTACTGGCAGCTCAACGACTGCTGGCCGGCCGTGAGCTGGTCGTCGCTCGACCACGAGGGCAACTGGAAGGCGCTGCACTACTTCGCCCGCAAGTTCTACGCCCCGATCCTGGTCTCGACTGTGGCGGATCCCGTCACCGGGCTCCTGGAGGTCTTTGTCCACAACGACCTGCGCCAGACCTTCAAGGGCACCATCCAGTGGCGCGTTGGCGACACGCAGGGCCGCATCGTGCGCGAGTCGGGCTGCGCGCTGACTATCGCGCCGGGCACCGTCCGCCGCCTCGGCGTCATTAGGCTGGGAGATCTCCTGGAGAAGCTCTCGCCGCAGCGCCTGGTCGTCTGGCTCGGCATTGTCGCCGACGACGGCTATGTGCTCTCATCCAACTGCGCGATCTTCGCCCCGCCACGGGAGATGCAGATCGTCGACCCCGGCATCCAGGCCGAGATTCGTCCCTGGGACGATCACTGCTATGCGGTCACGCTGACCGCCGAACGGCCCGCTTTCTGGAGTTGGATCGAGATGCGGGGATGCAACGCGAAGTACGACGACAATTTCGTCCACCTCGCGCCGCACCAGCCCTTCCGGATCCGCGTGACACCGATGCGCAGCATGCGCATCGAAGAGTTCCGCGAGGCGCTGCAGGTGCGATCGATGTGGGCGTTCCAGCCCCGGTAACCGCCGCCCGACGCTCAGTATTTCCGCACTTCGCGCGTCCGCTTTTCCGTGACGGCGCCGCAACGCGTGCATGCCATCTTCACCAGCAACTCGCACTCATACACGCAAGTGTCGCCTGTGCGGCCGACCATGTCCTGGTGCAGAATCTCCGAACCAGTGACCTTCCAGCTATGCCGCTCCAGGCCGCAACGCCTGCAGCGGCAATCAGCGGGAGCCGGGCGACACCCCGCTAGTAAACAAACCAGGTTCATGTTTTCCGCCAAATTCCGTGGACAACCACCCATGCTCGGGCATTTGCCGACAAGCTTTCGAAAACGGCATTTGTCGTATCATAGTTAAGCATTATGCTGAGTACAACAGTAATCTGACCTGTATTTTCTAACT
>CAYRPP010000228.1:0-3426 GCA_964426115.1 uncultured Lentisphaerales bacterium
CGCGCCCCGCTCGTCGCCACCATCACCGGGTCGACGACCTTGGGAATTTCCGGATGGGCGGCAAGCCTTCCGGCCACGACGCCGATCAGCTCGGAGGTGGCCAGCATGCCGGTCTTCAGGGCCGCCACGGCGTAGCATTCCAGGATCGCGTCGAGCTGCTGGCCAAGGTTCTCGGCGCTGGTAAGCTGGACGCCGCGGACGCCGCCGGGATTCTGCGCCGTCAGCGCCGCGATGGCGGTGCAGCCATGGACGCGCAGGGCATGGAATGCGCGCAGGTCGGCCTGGATGCCCGCGTTGCCGCCGCTGTCGCTCCCGGCGATCGTCAGGGCCACGGGCAGCGCGTCCGGTTGCGCCGCGTCCAGCCCGCAGGGGTCGCCGCCGGCGGCGTGGGTGGCGTAGACCAGGAGCGGGCCGCCGTCGAATGCGAGCTCGAAGGCGGGACCCAGCGCCTCGTTGAGTGTCGCCTGCCACCAGCGGGTGAGCCGCAGCCTCTCCAGCGGGTAGCGCAGACCGCGGGAGGTGATCGCCGTGGCTGGGTCGGAGCTGAAGACCGAAATCTGCTGGCCGGCGCGGCTGGCCACACGGCCGGAGGCGAAGAGCACCGTGAAGCGGCCGGTGTCGGTCACCAGCGCCGCGCCGGGGATGCCGCGCGCGTGCTCGGCAAGCAGCGCGAGGTTGCCGAGCGTGTGATCCTCACGGCCGCCGGTGGCCCCCAGGATGGTCCAGTCATTCCAGCCCCGCGCCGCGCAGAAGCGGATCGCCTTGGTCAGGTCGTTGGTCTCCTGGCCGGCATCCGCGGCCAGCCGCGCCGCGAAGCGCGTGCGCAGTGCGTCGGGCAGGCTGTCGAGGTCGCCGACGATCCAGTCGGGCTCGCGGCCCGCGTCGAGGAGCTTGACTGCCGCGCCGTCGCAGCAGACCACGCGGCGCGCGTGTTGCAGGATCGCCAGCGGGACGGGATGTACGGGAAAGTCGCCATCCGCCAGGATGACCGTGCCGCCGCCGGCGCTGTGCGTAGTGTTCATGTATGTCGCGGTCCGGAGGGCGCGGCGCTGCACCCTCAAAGTTCGAAGAGCGTCATCTGCCCAGGCAGGTCCGGTGTCTCGCGCCGCCGACTGCGGCGCGCCAGCTTGGGCTGCCCCGCCTCGAGCTCGCCCTCCTCGAGGTTGCCGAGGATCTCCCGTGCCCGCGCGATCACATCCGTCGGCATGCCCGCCAGGCGCGCGACATGGATGCCGTAGCTCTTGTCGGCGCAGCCGGGGCTGATCGTGCGCAGGAAGACAATGCCGTCGCCCTGCTCGCGCACCTGCACGGCGTAGTTGCGGACGCCGGCGAGCGTGATGGCCAGGTCGGTCAGCTCGTGATAGTGCGTCGCGAAGAGCGTCTTGGCCTTGACCCGTGGCGTGTTGTGCAGGAACTCGGCCACGGCCCAGGCGATGCTGATGCCGTCGAAGGTGCTCGTGCCGCGGCCGATCTCGTCGAGGACGATCAGGCTGCGCGCCGTGGCGTTGTTGAGGATGTTGGCCGTCTCCTGCATCTCGACCATGAAGGTGCTGCGCCCGCGCGCGAGGTCGTCGCCCGCCCCGACGCGCGTGAAGACGCGGTCGAGCAGGGGGATGCGCGCCGCGCGCGCCGGCACGAAGGAGCCCGCGTGGGCCATGATGGCGATGAGCGCGACCTGGCGGATGTAGGTCGACTTGCCGGCCATGTTGGGACCGGTGATCACCGCGATCTGGTTGCGGCGGCAGTCGAGCCGCGTGTCGTTCGGTACGAAGCGCTCGGCGTCGGGAAGTTGCTCGATTACCGGATGGCGCCCCCCCTCGATCGCCAGCTCGTCGCCCGCATGCATCGCGGGCCGCACATAGCCGAGTGCCAGCGCGCGGTCCGCGAGCGCAGACAGCACATCGAGCTCAGCCACGGCGGCTGCGGTCTCCTGGATGGCGGCCGTCTCGGCGGCGGCGGCGTCGCGCAGTTCGCTGAAGAGCTCGTACTCGAGGGCGCAGGCGCGGTCCTGGGCGCCGAAGATGCGCTGCTCGTAGTCCTTGAGCTCGGGCGTGATGAAGCGCTCGGCGTTGACCAGCGTCTGGCGCCGCTCGTAGTTCGCCGGCACCTGGGCGAGCTGGGCTTTGGAGATCTCGATGTAGAAGCCGAAGACCCGGTTGTGGCGCACCTTGAGGGTGCGGATGCCCGTGCGCTCCTGCTCCTCGGCCTGGTAGCGCGCCAGCCAGGCGTGGCCCTCGCCCGCCATCTGCCGCAGCTCGTCGAGCGGCGCATGGAAGCCCTCGCGGATCAGGCCGCCATCCTTGAGCGCCAGCGGCGGGGTGTCGACCAGGCCACGCATCAGCCGCTCGGCCAGCGCGGGCAGCGGATGCAGGCGCCTGGCGGCGTCCGGGAGCAGGCCTTCGCCGCCGGCCTCCACCAGCGGCGCAGCCAGGCGCGGGAGCGCCTGCAGCGAGGTGGCCAGCGCGCGCAGGTCGCGCCCGTTGCCCTGTCCCGAGCCGATGCGGGCGATGAGCCGTTCGAGGTCGCGCACGTCGGCCAGTGGTTCGCGCAGGGCGTTCAGCAGGGATCGCTCCGTGCAGAGGCGCGCGACGGCGTCGTGGCGCCGCGTGATGGGATCGAGCGCACAGGGCGGCCGCAGCAGCCAGCGCCGCAGGAGTCGCGCCCCCATCGGGGTGCGGGTGTTGTCCAGCACACCGAGCAGGGTGGCCTCGGCCGGCCTTCCACGTGCCGGGATCAGGTCAAGGTTGGCGCCGGTCGTCTCATCCAGCATCAGGCTGTCGCCGGGTTGGCGCACCTGCAGGGAGCGAACATGGCCCACGGCGCGGCGCAGCTCCTCGCGCACGTGGTGCAGCAGCGCCCCCGCGGCGCCGATCAGGGCCGGACACCGCTCGCAGCCGTAGCCGTCGAGCGAATGGACGCGGAAATGGCGCAGCAGCTCCTCGCGCGCCACGTCGTGGTGGAAGGTCCAGTCGTCCACGCTGGTGACGGCGGGGATCGCCGCCTCGCGCAGCAGGCTGGCCAGACACGGCTGCTCCCGCTGTTCGCGGCCGACGAGGCACTCGCTCGGCGCCTGGCGCCGCAGGGTGTCGCGCAACGCCTCGTCACCGGCGATCTCCTCGACTGTGAAGTCGCCCGTCGAGAGATCGAGGAGCGCCAGGCCGTAGCGGCCGGGCTCCGGCTGATTGAGCGCGGCGAGATAGTTGTTGCGGGCGGCGTCGAGGATCGTGTCCTCGATGACCGTGCCGGGGGTGACGACGCGCGTGACCTCGCGGCGCACGATGCCCTTGGCGGTCGCTGGATCCTCCATCTGGTCGCAGATCGCCGCCTTGCGGCCGGCACGCACGAGCTTGGCGAGGTAGGCGTCGAGCGCGTGGTAGGGCACGCCGCACATCGGCGACCCGGCGCGGTGCGTCAGGGCCACGCCCA
>CAYRPP010000229.1:0-3419 GCA_964426115.1 uncultured Lentisphaerales bacterium
GCGCCTCGCTGATGCCCTCGGCCAGCAGTTCGGTGCGGCCGAGCGCGCCGGAGCGCGCCACCACGTCGAATGCCTTGATCATGCCGGTGACCGTGCCCATTAGGCCCAGCAACGGCGAGATGTCGGCCACGACCGCCAGCGGCTTGCAGTTGCGGCGCAGGTCGTAGAGCACGCGAGCGCCGGCCTCCTCGAGCGCCGCCTCCATCTCGAAGCCGTCGTTTTCCGCGCGCTGGAGGCAGGCGAACATCAGCCGGGCGAAGGGCGAGCGGTCGGCCTGGCAGCGCGCCATGGCTTGGGCGACCTCGCCGTTCCGCGCCAGGGTCATCAGTTCGCGGTTCAGGGTGCGGGGAAATATGTGGGCCTCGCGCAGGCTCACGGCACGTTCGAGGGCGAAGGCCACCATGACGATCGAGCAGAGCAGGATGGGCCACATCAGGAATCCGCCGCTCTTGAAGTACTCGGCCAGGCTCGGGCCGGGCGCCGTCGCGGCCGCTTCTGCCGCGTCGGCGATTGATCCGGCATTGTCCGCCGACGCGCGAGCCACGGCGGCGGGCGCGTCATTAGGTGGCGGCACAGTGGCGTCCGGCACCTGGGCGCGCGTGGCGAACGGCAGGACGAGCAGAAGGAAGAGCAGTCTCGGGTTCATGTTCAGCGGTTCTCCGGATAGCGCTGGGCGAGTTCGTTCCGATAGCGGGCAGCCTTGTCGGCATCGCCGGCCTTCTCCCAGGTACGTACGAGCTGCGTCAGCGCCTCTTTCTTGAGATTTTCGTAGCCGTAGAGGATGTCGACCTTCAGGAAGGCCTTGGCGGCCTCGTCCCACTGTTCAAGGGCAAAATGGCAGTAGCCCTGGCCGAGTGTGGCCTGCGCGGCGCTCTCGCCCGGCCCGGCTGCCGCGACGGCCGCATAGGCATCGAGCGCATCGCGGTGGGCGCCGACGGCGCGCAGGCTATGGGCCCGACCCAGTTGCGCCGCGAGGCGGAAGGCGCCCTCAGGCCAGGTCTTCAGGAGAAGGTCGTAGGCCTCGAGCGCCTCGCGCTGGCGGTTCGTGGTGCGAAACGACTCGGCCTTCAGCAGGGCCGCATGCTCGGCAAAGGGCCCCTCCTGGATGCCGGCGAGCACCGCGAGGGCCTGGTCGTGCCGGCCCGCCTCCTGGAGCAATCGCGCCTGGCGGTAGCGCGCCTCCGGGGCGCGCTCGCCCTTCGGGTCGCTCTCGGCCAAGCGGGCGAAACAGGCGATGGCGTCGTCGGGGCGCTTGAGCTGCTCGTAGGTCCAGCCCAGCTTGTAGCGCACTTCGCCGGCGAACGCCAGTGCCGGGTGCTTCAGGGCCGCCTCGTAGGCGGACGCGGCGGCGGCGAAATCGCTCCGGGCATAGGCCATTTCGCCGAGGCGGAACTGCACGTCGGCGGCGAGGGCGTTGGTCGGGAAGCGCGTGGCCAGTTCCTGGAAACGGGCCTCGGCGTCGGCCTGCTTCTCCTGTTCCAGCAGCACCCAGGCCAGATCGTAGAGCGCCTGCGCCACCATGGGCGAGTCGGTCCGCTGCGCCAGCAGGGCCGTGTAGCCGCGGATGGCGCCCTGGGCATCCTTGTTCTGCCAGGCGCAATAGGCCTCGCGGTAGGCGGCCTCGTCGCGAAGGGCACGCGGCTGCGCCTCGCTCGCGGCGAGTTGGGCATAGGCCTGACGCGCACGGTCGAATTCCTTGGCCTGTTCGCGCGCGCGGGCCGCCAGATAGGCTGCCTCGTCCGCGCGCCCCTTGCCGGTTGCGGCGACCTTCTCATAGGCGGCGGCCGCCTCGGCGGGCCGCTGCAGCCGGTCGAGGCACCAGGCCGCCCCGAAGGTGGCTTCCTGCACCGTCGCCGCCTGCTGGAGGACCTGCGACTGGTAGGCCTGGAGCGCCTCGTCGAAGCGCTTGAGCTGGCTCAGCGCCTCGGCGCGGTATAGGTGCGCGTAGGGCAGCAGGGGGCTCGCGGGGTGCTTGGCCGTGAAATCCGATGCCGCCTCCAGGGCCTGCTGCGCGGCGCCCTGTCCCAGCAGGATGACGGTTTCGGCGAGCCAGGCCTGTTCCGCCGCCTCGCTCGCGGGTGCCAGCGCGCGGGCCTGCCGATAGGCGTCCAAAGCCTCCGCCTGCTGCTGCCGCGTCTCGGCTGCCTGGCCCGCCCGCAGCGCCGCCTCGGACGCCAGCGCATGCTTGGGCCACTGAGTGTAGAGCGCCTTGAAATGCGCGCCGGCCTCCTCGTGACGGCCTCCGTGCCGCGCGCACCAGCCGCGCTTGTAGAGGGCCTCGGGCGCCAGCGCGTGCTGCGGCGCCGCCTTCAGGAAGGCCGCCAGCGCCTCGTCGGCTTCGGCGTAGGCCTGGCGGCGGAACCGGTACTCCCCGAGCCAGAAGCGCATCTCGGCCGCGCGCTCGTGGTTGGGCAGGGCGGCCAGGAAAGCCGCGGCGGTCTGCTCCGCCGCATCGAGCCGCCCAGCCTTCTCCAGTGCCGCCAGCTCGCCCACCCAGGCCTCCGGCGCGAGGCGGTGGCTGGGTTGCGTCTGACGTGCCGCGGCATAGGCCTGGGCGGCCTCGGCATACGCCTGCCGGGCCATCTGCGCCTCGGCGAGGAGCAGGCGGAGATCGAAACCGTGGGATTCCTGCAAGGCGGCCTGGCCGAGCAGCGGGGTGAGTGTCGCCACGGCCTTGGCGGCGTCGCCCGCACGGAACTGCGCCTGGCCGAGCCAGTAGCCGGCCACCGGAGCGAGCGTATCCTGGGCGTGCTCGCGCGTCAGCCGATCGAAGGCGGCGGCGGCCTTGGCGAAGTCGTTGGTTGCGAACCAGGCGTGTCCGGCGTTCAGCAGACAGGCGGGACGGCGCGGATCGCCGGCGAGCCTCTGGGAGACCTCCTCGAAGGCCTGGGCGGCGGCGCGCGCGTCGCCGCGCTCGAAGAGCAGCGTCGCGCGCCCGATGGCCGCCGCGCGTCCCGACTCGCTGTCGCGCGGCGCCAGCTCGGCGTAGCGCGCCAGAGCCTCGTCGAGCCGACCGAGCCGGTGCAGCGCCTGGGCCGTCTTATCGCGCGCCACCTCGGCCAGAGGACCATCCGGAGCACGCTTGACGAGTTCCTCGAAGCTGGCGCGGGCGAGCTCCCATTGCTGGGCCTGGAACGCGGCCCAGCCGCGCGTGTAGAGGGCGTTGGGTGCCTGTTCGCCTTCGGGGAAACGCTTCAGGAGCGCGTCGCAGGCGGCGATGGCGGCGGCCCAGTCGCCGGCCTTGAAATGATTTTCCGCTGCGCCGTAGGCGGCCGCCTCGGCGATCGGGTTGTCGGGCCATTTCTCGAGGATGGCGGCATAGTGCCGCGCGGCGGCGGCCGGATCGGCCTTGGCCTTGAGCTGGCCCAGCCAGTAGTGCGCCTGCGGGGCGCGTTCGGAGGCCGGAAACTCCTTGAGCA
>CAYRPP010000230.1:0-3401 GCA_964426115.1 uncultured Lentisphaerales bacterium
TTCTGCGGCTCGCTGGGGACAGCTCGCCCCACCTTTCCGCACGTGGTTAAGGCGCTAGATTTTCCGGGCTGCGTGCGGCTAGGCGGGGACGCCGTCGCCCCACCTGTGCGTCCTGTTCAGCCGTTACATCTTTAGCTTCCCCCTATGCGTTAAGATTTATCGAGGACGTTCCATCGCATTCCGCGCACTCATCATGCGCACCCCGCGCTCTCCCAACCGCCAACCGAATACGCGGGATCCCTACCCCCCCCCGGCCTACCGGGTGTCGGAGTTTTCCTCGCCGGGCGGCAGGAGGTTGTCCAGCGCGGCAAACTGGCTGAAGACCGAGGGGGCCAGCTCGTCGCGCCGCGCCGTGGCGCCCTCGTAGTGCCCCGCGAGCAGGTTCTTCTCGTGCTCGTGGTCGTGGCAGTAGATGCAGAGCAGTTCCCAGTTGCTGCCGTCGGGGGGATTGTTCTCGTGGTTGTGGTCGCGGTGGTGGACGGTCAGCTCCTTGAGCCGCTTGCCGTCGAAGTTCCGCCCGCAACTGGCGCAGACGTGCGGCAGCAGCTTGAGCGCCCGTTCGCGGTAGCCATCGCGCCTGGTCGCCTGGTCGCGCCGCAGTTCGGCGGCAATCTGCGCGCGTCGCTCCGCGTCCGCAGGTCTCTGCAAGGGCTTCATGCGCGGTTTCCCGAAGGCGCCGCCGCCGACCGTCGGGCCAGCGGAACGTAGTGGCGGCGCGGCGCCACGCTCTTGTAGGCCGGGCGGATGATCTTGCCGCGGTTGGCCAGCTCCTCGATGCGGTGGGCGCTCCAACCGACGATCCGCGACATGGCGAAGAGCGGCGTGAAGAGTTCCTGCGGAATCTCCAGCAGCCGGTAGAGGAACCCCGAGTAGAAGTCGACGTTTGCGCTGACACCCTTGTAGATCTTGCGGCGGTGGCCGATGACCTCGGGCGCCAGGCGCTCGACCGCGCGGTAGAGTTGCATCTCCGCCTCCAAACCTTTTTCCCGGGCCAGCCGGTCCACATGCTCCCGCAGGATCAGCGAGCGCGGGTCGGAGACGGAATAGACCGCATGTCCGATGCCGTAGATCAGCCCCGAGCGGTCGAAGGCTTCCTGGCGCACCAGCCGGTCGAGGTACTCCTCGATCTTCCGCTCGTTCTCCCAGTCCTTCACCGCGCGCTTCAGGTCGTCGAACATCTGCACGACCTTGACGTTGGCGCCGCCGTGGCGAGGCCCCTTGAGCGAGCAGAGGGCCGACGTGATGGCGGAGTAGGTGTCGGTGCCGCTGGAGGTGACGACATGCGTGGTGAAGGATGAGTTGTTGCCGCCGCCATGCTCGGCGTGGAGCACCAGCGCGAGGTCCAGCAACTGGGCCTCCAGCGGGGTGTAGTGCCCGTCCTCCCGCAGCACCTGCAGGAAGTTGGCGGCGGTCGGGAGCTCGGTCGAGGGTGTGTGCAGCACCAAGCTCCGGTTGTGGTGGCGGTAGACGCAGGCGCGGTAGCAGTAGGCCGCCAGCAGCGGGAATACCGCCGTCAGCCGCAGGCACTGGCGCAGGACATTCGGGATGTCGGTCGCGTCGGGGTTGTCGTCCAGCGTGTAGAGCGCCAGCACCGACTGCGCCATGGCGTTCATTATGTCGCGGCTGGCGAGCTTGAGGATCGAGTCGTGGACGAAATCGTTGGGCAGCGCGCGGCCGGCGAATAGCAGGCGTTCGAAGCGCGCCAGCTCCTCCGCCGCAGGCAGCTCGCCGAAGAGCAGCAGGTAGGCGGTCTCCTCGAAGCCGCACCGGCCCTCCGCGAGGAACCCCGCCACGATCTCGCCGATCCCGATGCCGCGGTAGATCAGGTTGCCCGGGCCGTCCAGCGAGCCGTCCTCGGTCTCGGTGTGCGCCTGCACCTCGCCGATCTGCGTCAGCCCGGCCAGCACGCCCTTGCCGTTGATGTCGCGCAGCCCGCGCTTCACGTCGTACTTGGCATAGAAGGAGGCATCCACCTGGCAGGTGGCCTCGGCCATGGCGGCCAGCGGGGCGATCGGATCGGTGTCTCGGGATGTCATGGTCAGCCTTCGCCGCGTTGCAGGCTCCGTTCGGGAAGGGAAATCCGTTCCCCGTAAAGCATGCCGACCGGGCAACCTCGCGCGACGGCGGCATCATAGCATCGTGCCTCCCGGCGCTCAAGGGGCAAACTTCACCCAAAACAAGCCAAAACTAACCCCCCAAAACCAACCAAATACCCTCAGGCTTGCCGGCGGCGGGGTGTCGGGGGCGGGCCGATGCGCTCGAGCAGGCGGGCGTCCGTCTCGGTGGCGACGGCGCGGCCGACGATCTCGATGTTGAGTACGACGAGACACTTCCCCGGTTTCTTCCTGACTTGCGTCACGATGCCTTCGAGGCCCGACAGCGGGCCCGACCTGATGCGGACATGCTCGCCGCTGGCAATCGGATCCACGCTCTCCAGCTCGGGATCCAGGCGCAGCAGCCGGCGGACCAGGACAAGCTGGCGCAGCAGCTTCATCTGGCTCTCGGGCTTCAGTACGCGGATGATGTGGTTGCCCCGGAACAGGAGGGCGCGGCTGGACTCGTCGCAGGCGACGAAGATATAGCCGGGGAAGAGCGGCAGATCGAAGACCACCTTGCGGCGCTGGTAGATACGCACGCTGCGGCGCAGCGGCAGGTAGCAGGGCAGGCGCTGGCGCGCGCAGATTTCCGCGACGCGCTTCTCCGTGCGCGGCTTGAGATGCAGGACGCTCCAGGTCATCGCGGATCCACTAGGGCGTCCTCTCGTCGCCCGGATCGAGCTGCAGCCGGACCTGGCGGATGTCCTTGCAGGCGGGGTGCTGCCTGACGCGCGCCTCGAGTCCGCGCAGCTTGAAGCGCCGGATCTCGAAGAGGTCCGCGCTGGTGCGGGCGTAAAGGTAGAGGATGCCGTCTTCCAGCTTTCCCGGCCGCAGCCGGGCGGCCAGTTCGGTGCCGGCCATCTCGGGCCATGCGGCCAGCAGGGCTTCGGGCCTGGTGGAGAGGCGGATGTGGTAGTGCCCGAGCAGGCGCGTCACGATCTGGCCCAGCGGTGCGGCGGTGCGGCGGCGCTCGGGCGCGTCCGCGTCAACCGGCAGGCCGGGCGTACCCGCCACGGCGGGCAGGCGCACCGACTTACGCCGCAGCGGCGGCCTGTCGTCTGCCGGAGTGTGGGGGACTCTCGTCGGTCTCGCGCGCATGGGAAGGCGCCGCCGCGGCGGCGCTCCGGGTCAGTCGACAAGTTTCGCCAGCTCCGGGATCAGGCGCAGCGTCGTCGCCCGCTCGCTCGGCAGCATGTCGACCGCCCGCTGGCCCAGCGTCCGGACCATGGCCATGGCGTCGTCGGTGCCCCCGCCGAAGGTCAGCGTGTAGACGATGGCGTTGACCGTCTGCGCGTGGCGCTCGCG
>CAYRPP010000231.1:0-3391 GCA_964426115.1 uncultured Lentisphaerales bacterium
GCGTGCCGGGCGCCCTGCTGCTGCCCTTCCTGCTGGGCGTCGGCATGGCGCTGCCATGGCCCTTTGCCGGCGCCGGGCTCGCCTTCCTGCCCAAGCCCGGAGCATGGATGAAGACCGTCAAGAACGTTTTCGGCATCGGAGTGCTCCTGATGGCCTTGTACTATGGGCACCTGGCCTGGCAGGGGTTCCGGCCCGTGACTGCCCCGGCCGAGGGCCTGGTTGCCGGCGACGTCGCGGCCTGGAACGCGCGCCTGGCCGCGGCGCGCACTGCCGGCAAGCCCGTGCTGGTCGATTTCTGGGCCACATGGTGCAAGAACTGCCACGCCATGTCGCGGACCACGCTGCGCGATCCCGCCGTCGTGAAGGCGCTCGAGGGGTTCGTCTTCCTGCCGGTGCAGGCCGAGAAGCCCGCCGAGGAGCCGGCCCGCGGCCACCTGCAGGCGCTGGGCGTCTCCGGACTGCCCACCTTCGTGATCCTGCGTCACGAAGGCCGATAGGATCATCACGTACGGCGCAAGCTGAAGAGCCAGGCGGGCAGCGCGGGATCGGCGAAGACCCGTTCCCATACGTTGTGTCCCATGCCCGCATATTCCGTGTAGCGGACCGGCGCGCCGTGCGCACGCAGGGCGGCCACCATGTCGCGCGAACGGCAGACGGGAACCGCCGTGTCGCGGTCGCCGTGGAAGACCCAGACCGGGACATGGCTGATAGCGGCCGCCCGCGCGGCATCGCCGCCGCCGCAGATCGCGACCGCCCCCGCGAAATCGCGTGGACGCCGCTGTAGCGCGTCCCAGACGCCAAAGGCCCCCATGGAGATGCCCGAGAGGTAGCGGCGATTGGGATCAACGGGGTGGCGGCGGCAGAGGTCGTCGACCAGTTCCAGCGCCATCCGCAGAAAGGGCGTGGGCTGTTCGGGCATCGCATGGCTGGGCGCGGACCAGTCGGTATCAACCCAGCGGCGATCCTCGGGGCATTGCGGCGCCACGATGATCGCCGCCTCCCGCGCCTGGCAGTGACGGAGGTAGGACAGAAATCCAATGTTCATCTGCGCCTGGTTGTCCGTGCCGCGGCTGCCGGCGCCGTGCAGGCAGAGCATCAGTGGCAGGCGGCGTCCGCCGCTTCCGGCTTCCGGCGGCAAGTAGAGGCGGTAGGGCAGCGCGCCTCCGGCCGGCGACACAAAACATGCCGCATGCGTGAGTTCGGCCGGTGATCTGGCGTCTGCATCCATGGTTGCGTTCATGATGTCCGTCAGAGGCGCTGTTCCAGCCTCCTCCGTAACCATGTACCAACACCTAGCCCGCCCGCACCATGCGCTCGACGGCGCGAAGGGCAGCGAGGCGCGTTGGCTCGGGCACGCTGACGACATGCCGCAAGTCCTCCAGCGACCAGAGCACCTTCTCGAGGGTGATGCGCTTCATGTTGGGACAGACCAGCAGATCCGAGGCGGGATGGAAAACCTTGCCGGGGTTCTCCTGGCGCAGACGGTGCAGCATGCCGGTCTCAGTCGCAACGATGAATTCGGCGGCGTTCGTTTCACGCGCATAGCGCAGCATTCCGCTGGTCGAAAGCACGGCATCGGCCAGCGCGACGGTTTCGGGGCGGCATTCGGGATGGATCATCACCGGCGCGCCCGGATGCGCCTGGCGCGCGGCGCGGATGTCGTCCGGGGTAAGCCGCGCATGCGTGGGACAGCAGCCGGGATAGAGGATCATCGGGCGTCCGGTGGCCTGCTGGACGTAGTGGCCCAGGTTCTGGTCGGGGACAAAGAGGATCGTCGCTCCGGCGGGCAGTTCCGACACGACCGCCGCCGCGTTGGCCGAGGTGCAGCAGATGTCGCTCTCGGCCTTGACGGCGGCGCTCGAGTTGACGTAGGTCACCACGATGGCGCCGGGGTGCCTCGCCTTGAGTTCGCGGACGGCCTCGACGGGCGCCATGTCCACCATGGGGCAGCCGGCCTGCGGATCGGGGATCAGCACGCGCTTGGACGGGCTCAGGATCGCCGCCGTCTCGGCCATGAAGTAGACCCCGCAGAAGACGATCGTCTCGGCGTCCGTGGCGGCCGCCTTGCGGCTCAGCTCTAGCGAGTCGCCGCGGAAGTCGGCCACGTCCTGGACCTCGGGAAGCTGGTAGTTGTGGGCCAGTATGACGGCCTTGCGGCGGCGGGCCAGATCACGGATGCGGTCATGGATCGATGTCATGGTCTCGCCTCGCGGGCTAGAACGAAGTTGGACTGCCCCGCCATCCAATTCTCACTCGGCACCGTCCGTGGCGGCCGGCGCGGCCGGTGGCGGCGCGGTTTGCGCCGCCGGTTCTCCGCCCGCGGCGTCGGCGCGGCGGTGGCGGTGCCCGCCGCGGCGGCGGCGCTTGCGGTACGCGGGAACGGTCGACGATTCATCCGGCTCCGCCTTATGGCCGCCGGGCGCCTCCGCGGCGTCAGGCGCCCGTGCCGGTGCGCCGTCCTCCGCCGGCGGCGTGCCGGCGTGCTCTGGTCCGGGCCGCCGCGCGCTCATTCCGCCACGTGCCGGCTCATGCCTCGGCAGATCGGGCATCAGGTGCTGCCAGGCTTCGACTGCCGCCATCGGCCCGCCGGAGGCCGCCAGGCGGATGCGAGCCAGGCGCAGGGCGTCGGCAAACTCCGAGGCGCGACCGGGACGGATGCGGCGGCCGGGCGGCGGCATGGCGTCGAGACGCTGCTGGTCGGCCAGCAGGTGGACGGCGTTGAAGAGGACCGCCTTGGGCACCTTGAACCGGCTATCGAAGTCGGCGAGGCATTTCTCGGCGATCTCAAGATGGTCGGCCTTGGCTCCCTCGCTCGATGCCGCATGCGCCACGGACGCTTGGAATAGCGGCAGGGCCAGCACGGCCAGGTGGAGGCCGTTGGAGAACGATCCGCCGGCCTCGATCTCCATCTCGTCCAGCTTCCCGAGCAGCGTCCAGAGGGGCGATTGTTCGCGGCCCGAATGCTTGACATACCTTTCGAGGTTGGGCATCAGCACGGACATTAGGCGCGTCTGCCAGAGGAGCTTGAAGGTCGGGGCCACGGTTCCGAAGGCGAACAGACGGAAGATCTCCTCCAGCACGCGGGCGGTGGCGGCTTGGGCGATCTCGGCATGGTGGGCGCAGATCGCGCGGTAGGTCTTGCGCTCGATGGTCATGCCGAGCCGCGGCGCCAGGCGTACCGCGCGCATCATGCGCACGGGATCCTCGCGCAGCCGCACGTTGGGATCGCCGATCATGCGCAGCAGCCGCTCGTCCAGGTCGCGCAGGCCGCCGACATAGTCGATGACCTCGAAGGTTTTGATGTCGTAGAAGAGGCCGTTGACCGTGAAGTCGCGGCGCCGCGCATCCTCCTCCGGGGTGCCGAAGGTGTTGTCGCTGCTCTGGTAGAGCG
>CAYRPP010000232.1:0-3370 GCA_964426115.1 uncultured Lentisphaerales bacterium
CTGACCGACGGGCGCGGCGCGGACGCCGCGCTGGAAGTGGTCGGAGCCAGCAAGTCCGTGAATACGGCGATACAGGTCTTGCGCAAAGGCGGCGCCTTGACGCTGGTGGGAAACATTTCGCCCCAGGTGGAACTACCGCTCCAGGCCGTCGTCACGCGTGAACTTTCCTTGTCCGGATCCTGTGCATCCTGTGGCGAATATCCGGTCTGTCTGGAGTTGATGGCGCGCGGCGTTGTCCAGGTGGCGCCGCTGATCAGCGCGGTAGCGCCGCTGGCCGAGGGCGCGGACTGGTTCCGCCGGCTTTATGCCAGAGAGAAGGGTTTGATGAAAGTGATTCTATTGCCTTGTGAAGCAGAAGTTCATAATCACGAACCAGCGAGGAAGCCATGAACCAGGATCTTTTTGATTTGAGCGGCCAGGTGGCGTTGATCACGGGGGCCAGCCGCGGTTTGGGCCAGTATTTCGGACGCGCCCTGGCCCGGGCGGGCGCGGATCTGGTGATCACCAGCCGGAATCAAACCGCGCTATCCGGTTTCAAGACGGAAATCGAGGCCTTGGGCCGTCGGGTGGTGGCGCTGGAACTGGATGTGCGGGATCATGACAGCATCCAGCGCATGGCCGATGCGGCGATCCGGGCCTGTGGCCAGATCCATATCTTGTTCAACAATGCCGGCTGCAACGTGCGCAAACATGCGGAGGACGTGACCTGGGATGACTGGAACCTGATTCTGGAAACCAACCTGCGCGGCACATTCTTTGTTTCGCAAGCCATCGCCAGACGCTCGATGATCCCCAACCGGTATGGCCGCATCGTCAACATCGGGTCGGTGACCTGCGTGGCGGGGTACGCCGGACTGGGTCCCTATGGCGCGAGCCGCGGCGGCGTGCGGCAGCTCACCATGAGTCTGGCCGACGACTGGGGCCGCTGGGGCATCACTGTGAACTGCCTCGCTCCCGGCTGGTTCAAGACGGCGCAGAACGCCGTGTTGTATGAACAGCAGGAGTGGGTGGAATACCTGTGCGACCGTATTCCGCTCAAAAGGCCCGGGTTGCCCGAGGATCTGGACGGCGCGGCGGTATTTCTGGCCTCCGCGGCGAGCGCCTACATCACCGGCCAGTTGCTGTTGGTGGACGGCGGCATCTCGACCGGCGCGACCAAAGCGCTGGTGGACGAGTTCATGCGCGAGAAGCAGGGTGCCGGGAAAGAACCATGAGCACATCGCATAAGGGCCTCAACTGATTCCCGTCACGGCGCCGGTGACGGGATCCACCGCGATGCGGCGGAAGTTGGGGTCGGAGGTGGTGCCGGGCATGAGCTTGATGTCGCCGGCCACAGGCACGATCCAGCCCGCCCCGCAATAGGTGAGAATGTCGCGGACCGGCAAGGTCCAGCCGCGCGGACGCCCGACCAGCGCCGGATCGTGCGAGAGGCTGTACTGCGTCTTGGCCATGCAAACCGGCAGCCCGGCCGTGGCCGGATCGGCCTCCAGCGCCGTCAGCCGGGCGCGCGCCGTCTCCGTATAGCTGACGCCGTCGGCCCCGTAGATCTCGCGGGCGAGCGTCTCGATGCGCCGTCCCAGCGGCTCCTCCAATGGCGACAGGAAGCGGAACGCATGCGACTCGGCGCAGGACTCCATCACGGCCTCGGCCAACTCGCGCGCGCCCGCGCCGCCCTTCAGCCAGTGGTTCGAGACGGCAAAGCGGGCCCCCGCGGCCTCCGCCGCGCGGCGCACGGCCGCCTGTTCCGCGGCCGTGTCGCTGCCAAAGGCGTTCAGGCAGACGACCGGCCGCACCCCGCTGCGCCGGATGATGCCGATGTGCGCGCGCAGGTTCTCGCACCCCGCCTCGACCAGGCCCACCTGCTCGCCCGTGTAGGCGGGATCGAGCGGCTGGCCCGGCTTGACGGCGGGACCGCCGCCGTGCAGCTTGAGCGCGCGGACCGTCGCCACCAGCACGACGGCATCGGGCCGCAGGCCGGAATAGCGGCACTTGATGTTCCAGAACTTCTCGTAGCCGACGTCGGCGCCGAAGCCGCTCTCCGTCACATGATAGTCGGCCAGGCGCGTGCCCACGAGGTCGGCGATCACCGAGCTCTGTCCCACCGCGAGGTTGGCGAAGGGGCCGGCATGCACGAGCATCGGCTGGCCCTCCGCCGACTGCAGGAGATTCGGTTGCAGCGCCCGCACCATCCAGGCCGTCATCGCTCCGTCGACCTCGAGGTCGGCCGTGGTCACCGGCCGCCCCGACCGGTCGTGGGCCACGACGATGCGCCCCATGCGCGCCCGCAGGTCGGCAAGATCGCGGGCCACGGCCAGGATCGCCATGACTTCGCTGGCCACCGAGATGTAGAAGCCCGACTCCATCTCGACGCCATCCATCGCGCCGCCGCGCCCGATGACGATGTGGCGCAGCGCCTGCGCGCAGAAGTCCATGGCCCAGCGCATCTGGACGCGGTTGGGATCGATGTCCAGGCGCCGCATCCGGGTCTTGGCGAGCCGCGCGTCGTCGTAGTTGCGCTCGTGCTGCATGCGGGCGGTGAGGGCGACCATGGCCAGGTTGTTGGCGTTCGTCACGCAATCGATGTCGCCGGTCAGGCCCAGCGAGAAGGGCCCCAGCGGCAGGCACTGCGCCAGACCGCCGCCGGCGGCCGAGCCCTTGAGGTTGAAGGTGGGGCCGCTGCTGGGCTGGCGGATCGCGCCGGACACGGAGAGGCCCATGGCGCCCAGGCCCTGGACGAGCCCCAGGGTGGTCGTCGTCTTGCCTTCGCCAAAGGGGGTAGGGTTGATGGCGGTGACGTCGATGTAGCGTCCGCGCGAGCGCGGCAGTCGCGCGAAGAGCGGCACCGGGTCGATCTTGGCGACCAGGGGCCCCATCGGAATGACCTCGCGGTCTTCGAGGCCGAAGTCGCGGGCCACCTGCAGGATCGGTTTCAATCCGGGTTCGAGAGCGGCGGCGATCTGCCAGTCGGCCAGCCGCGTGGGATCGAGTGGGTGCATGAACCGCATTATGCCTTGATTGCCGCGGCATCTGCAATCCGCATCTGCATATCCAACCGGTCATGCCCCATGATAGTCCCCGGCTGCATATCACTCGCATTTTTGGGTCAACCCAACCCGCTTGACGGAATTAATCCAATATTGTAATATCCCACCTCGAACAACCACGGGAATAGCGAACATGCGAGCGGACATCCAGCCGTCCCCGGCGTTCCGGGTGACATCCGAGACCAGCCTGCTGCCCTTCTGGCGCCGCATCCACCAGGCTATGGGCCTGCGTCTCTCGCGCCACGGCCTGCCGCTCTCGCTTTCGGTGGCCCTGCTCAGCCTGCACACGCGCGACGAGGTGGCCGAGCCCGCGCGGCTCGCCGACC
>CAYRPP010000233.1:0-3368 GCA_964426115.1 uncultured Lentisphaerales bacterium
CGTAAGCGATCGCCAGGCGATAGACGTCCAATCTCTCGTGTCCGAGTGCCATTCGCTTCGATTCCGATAGCGATTTCGATAGCGATTAATTGTCCAAAACGTTCGGACTCTCCGTTTGCGAACCCGCGTCCGCGCGGGTGAGCAATACGTGAGCAGGCCGTTGTGTGCGCCCAGCATGGGCGCGTTGTAAATGGAGTGCAAGTCTCCTGTGAAAGGGCCTGACGTGAAAACGTAATCAAATCACTACGCGAAGCCAACACCGAAAGGGTAACCGTTCGGTGGCAGGAAGGCTAGCTGAAACCGGCGGGCAGCCTAAAGGGACGCGGACGGTTGTTCGTTGTCCCCGCCCGGCGCCGGGCGTGTCGAGGTCCGCACACGCCGGCTCAACAGGAAGATGTCACGCAGTTGCTCGGCTTGGCGCGTGTCCATCCAGCGATCCTCGAACTCGGGGTGTTGAACCACGTAGGCGATGGCGGCCAGCGCCTTTAGGTGCAGGTTGCGGCAGTCGCGCGAGCCGACAATCACGAATATGGCTTTCACCGCATTGTCCGTGGGCGAGAACCTTGCCCCCTCCCAGCATCTGACAAGCGCGACGTCGAATCGGTTTTCACCTTCGATAATCACGTGGGGAATGGCAACGAATGGCGAAATGACGGTGCTGGTCTCGTGCTCCCGGTCGATAAGGCCCTGGTACAGGAGCTCGCGGCTGACACTCAATCTGTCGCTGAGCAACTCAGCCACCTGGGCGAACAATTCGTCCCGACTGACACGCATGTCAACATCCAGCACTTTTGCCTTCTCCACAATCCCGTCGAATTCGTCGCGCTGGATATGATCACGCTCGTGAACGACATCGCGCAGTTCAGATTCGAGCGAGCCGGTCGCGAGTGCACGCGAGGTGACGCTGCGGATCAGGTAGAGCAGCGCGTACTCCTGATCCGATCTCTTGCGCCCGTAGAACAGATAGACCAGCGTTGAAACCACAACCAGCCCCAGGCTGATTTCGATCGTCGCCGCCCCCATGTCAATGATGAGGAGAACGAAGACGATGGCGCCGGTGATTGGCAACCAGGGGTAGAGTGGAACCTTGAAGGTGGGGCGATAGTTCTGCAGCCGGATCTGTCGCAGGATGAACACTGCGAGAGCCGCAAGGACATAGGCCGTCAAGACGACGGTCGAAGCGGCCTTCACCAACAGTTCAAGCGGGAGCATCAGCGCGAGGAATATGGTGGCCCCGGTCAGCATGATGGCCACCCTGGGGACTCCGTATCGCGGATCGATTCTGCTCAGGAACCCCGGAACAAGTCGGTCGCGTCCCAGGGCAAGCGGATAGCGTGACGCGGACATGATGCCAGCGTTGGCCGTCGTAACAAAAGCCAGCACGGCCCCAATGCTGATCAGCCAGTAGCCGACGGAGCCGGTCTTCATCCTTGCCACATCGGCCAGCGGCGTGAGCGATGTTGCCAGTTCCCTGGCGGGCAGGATGCCTACGGTGACGAAGAGGACGGCGGTGTATAGGGCGGTAACGGCAACGACCGCGCCGACCATGGCGGTCGGCATGGTGCGCCCGGGATCTCGCACCTCTTCAGCGATGGTGGCGGATTTGAGTAGCCCGCCGAAGGACACGAACACAAATCCAGCCGTCAGCAGCGTGCGATTGATTCCATGGGGCGCGAACGGCGAGTAGGACGTTGCCGTTACGTGCCGTACGCCCAGCAGGACGTAGAGTGCCAGCAGCGAGAGCAGCGCGCCAACCAGCCAGACCTCCACCCTGGCCGCCCCCTCGACGCCCTTGATGTTGAGCCACGTGAACACGACGCACATTGCAGCGCCCGTAAGCAAAACGGGGCTTCCTGTGATCGAATGGATCAGTGCCGACAGACCGTAGATCGCGAAGGCGCTCTTCAGCGAGAGTGCGAACCAGCCGAGGATGCCGGAGGCAGTCCCAACCAACGGCCCCAGGCTACGCGTAACGTGGTAGTAGTCGCCACCCGCCTTGGGCATGGCGGTGGTCAACTCAATCACACTGAGGATACCGACCAATGCAAGCAGTCCGGCCAGAAGATATGACAGGATTACGGATGGGCCGGCCTGTTGGAAGGCCAATCCGGGCAGAACAAAGATGCCGGAGCTGATCATCGCCCCCGAGGCGATGCAGAACACATGGACTACTCCGAGATCTTTCTTCAACATGGACGCCGGCGGATTCATTACGCCTCTGCGGTTTCGTTTTCTGTCATCCTCTGCGCCCCTGCGCCTCTGCGGGAGTCATCTCTTCGCCCCTCTCTTCGGTTTCAACGCCTGTTCTGTGACAGGCTTCGTAGGGCTCCAGCTTTTGGATCAATCATCACGAGCTCACCGGGCTCAAGGTGGCCGACCTCGCGGTGCTTATTGAGAGGCAGGTCCAGCATGCTGCAAGCTAACACTGATGCGACATCGCCGTGGGTACACAACAGGATGGTCCGTTGAGACGAACCGAGTTCAATATCATTAATGATGTCAAGAATTCGGGATGCCACCATTAAGAGACTCTCAACACCCCAGTTCTGATGCGCAGGATTCTTGCTGTCTGCGTCCCATACGTCCTGATAGAGGCGATCTTCCTGCAGCTCGAGATCGCCAAAATCGCGTTCTCTCAGGCGATCGTCGAGAGAGATGTCGACATCAAGTAAGTCAGCGACCACTTGGGCTGACTCCCTTGCCCGAAGGAATGGCGACGACACGATGCAGGTCTGCTGGTCGATTGCCCAGCCGAGCGTCTGGGCGCGCTTGGCGCTTGCGGCTACCGCTACACGCCCGTCGGGCGTGATGCCGTATCCTTTGATAGCATTTACAGCATGACTGACAATCAGGTGCTGATCGTTCGCCGCACTACGGCCGTGCCGAAGAACGAGGTATGTATTTGCTAATTCCATGTTTCCAATCATAGTTAAACTGGGAACAGTTGGTTTAAAAGTTCCGTCGCTTTGGCGGCCTTGTCTTCAGGGACCGAAACAACGATCTTTGAGCCTTCTGGATACATCCCTAAGGACATCATGACCTCACGCCCCGGCATTAATAGCGCGGAGTCGTCAGCCGATAGTTCAAATGGAATCGCTTCCTTTTCGAGCAGCGCTGCTAGATGCTTTGCATCAGACGGGTCGAGCGTGATCAGTGGCTGCATTTATATAATCTCTCTTGCGCAACGTCATCCTTCGCGCGCTGAGGAAGCAGTGCCCGGCGCGGGGTCAGAAGTCGCGTAATCAAATCACTACGCGAAGCGAACACCGAAAGGGTAACCGTTCGGTGGCAGGAAGGCTAGCGGAAACCGGCGGGCCGAGTAATGGCGGCGGGCAAGCGGGCAACGGGTTGTCATCGGTGAGGTCGTC
>CAYRPP010000234.1:0-3358 GCA_964426115.1 uncultured Lentisphaerales bacterium
TGTCGCAACGCCCTGAGGTCGTGGTTCTGGAGCGCGAGAAGATCGGGAAGATCCTCGCCGAGCAGAAACTGAGTCTCTCCGGCTTGGCCGACCGTGCGCAGACCGTCAAGACCGGCCAGATTCTGGGTGCCGATCTCCTGCTCGCGGTGGAGCGGATCGGCCAGGAGCAGGAGCGCAATCGGCAGTACCGGGTCAAGGTCATCGAGGCGCAGACCGGCTTGACGGTGGGCGACCGTTTTTTCGACGGCCCGGCCGTGGAACAGAAGCCGGAACTCATGGCCGCAGTCATAGATCGGAGCTTGGCATGGCTCCGCACGCCCACCGGCCGTCGGCGCTACGTCGCGGTGCTGGGCTACTCGGCGGAGCAACGGGGTGAGTCGCTGACGGATCTGCCCGTCGCGCTGGGGGCGCTGGTCGAGAGCCGCATCGCCCAGGCCACCAACGTCCTGGTCGTCGACCGGGAATACCTGCGCCGTCTCCAGGACGAACAGGAACTGACGGGCGTGGAGCGTCAACTGGCGTTGTCTTCCTACCTGATCGATGGGCTGATCCGTCCCTCCGCGACGAACGCGGCCCGCGTTGACCTGCAGATGCGAGTTCATCCGCTACAGGGCACGGCCGCACTCCCCGTTTTTCAATCGCAGGGTGCCGTCAGCAACGTGTCGGCGATGGCCCATGACGTGGCCGTCGCGATTCTCCGTCAGATCGACGCCGATCCGCTCCCGGCCGACACCCTGCCGACCGCGCAGGAGGCTGCCTGGCTGGCGAGCCACGCGCAGGCGCTGCGTCGCTACGGCGAGATGGCGCGGTCGCTTCCACTGCTGGAGTCGTCCTATGTTCTGGACCCCAAACCCGGCACGGCGCTCCTGTTGGCGGAAACTATCAAGGCACTGGCCGTCGAGCGCGTCGGCCTATCGTACGAGCACTTGGCAACGACTGGTATGATGTCCTTCCAAGACGCCGAAACGACGAACGCGCTGGTGGAAGCGGTGAAACAGGAAGTGCTGACGTCGCTCGGGCGCGCCATGCAGTTGTGGCAGGTGGAGATGGATCAGCGCATCGCCGACTCCCGCGGCAAGACCGTGCGATTCCTCTCATCTTCGTTCTTTCCAGTACACGTCCTGGGTACGACGTGGGAGCGACTGCGATCCGAAGACCCCGAGACGAGCCGTCTATACCGTGAACTCCGGCAGCAGAAGGAGGCGTGCCGTCAGATGGAGATCGAGTATTCGCGTGAGTTGTGGCCCAGGTTTCGGTACGGGAAGAACAAGATTCCCGGCTCAACGGGATACTATGAATCTTACGTCCGGCACGAAGTTGCCGAGATTTGTCATCTTTCGGCCGAAGCACCGGAACATGTGGCGCAGATGAAGCAGTTGATGACGCCTTGGCTCGAAATGCCGGGGTACACATCGCCCTATGTTCTGGGGATGCTCCTGCAGCGTCCCGCTTGGACCATCCTCGGTCGTTTGCGCAGCCAAGCGGATGTGACAGAGTTGCTGGGATGGGCCGATTGGGTATCCAGCCGGCCGTCGCTGTATTTCCGGATGGCGGGCCTGTACTACAAGGTGCTGATCTTCGGCAAAGTGGATCCCAAGTCGTGCGCAGCGGTAATCCGGGAGATGCTAGACCTCTACCCGGAGTTTCTCGCTCGCTATGGCAATGACCAATTCGTCAACCGCATGGTGGATGATTTCATGCACTATTTTGACAAGAAGGATGTGCAAATCCTGTATCGCAAACAGCTTGATGCCGTCGTGACACATCTGGACCGGCGTTCTTTCGCCCAATGGTTCAACGAGAATTTGGGGACGGCAACAGGGACGGCGAAGCGTAAGCTGAGGAGTCTCGGCGAGGATCATCAGCGGAGCTGGCTCGAAGCCGCCGTTGCGCGGCTGCCGAGCCCGCATCTCGCGCGGTACCGCAACGAGATCGTCCAGGCCGGGATCGACGCGGCCCACAAGGAGATCGGAAGATGCCTTTTTGAACTGTGCCAGGGAGGTTCGGAGCCCCCCCGGGAGATCAGTCCTTACTGGCAGGCCTATCGCGTCGAACCCGTCGAACTGGGCGCAACGCGTCAACCCGGCGAGCAACTGCGGCTCTGCAAGCGTGTCGGCGACCGCCTGGCCCTGGTGTGGGGAACCACACCGGGCGACGGCGCCCTTCCGTCGTTCCGCGCTGAAGTGTGCAGCCTTGACGGACGGCCCATACACTCTTTTCCTCCTTTCATTCAGAATACGCTCGCGGCGTCGAACGCGCCGGTCGAGCTCCGCGACGTTTCGCTGGACGATGAACGTGTGTTCGTGGCCGCCGGCGCTGCCGGACTCCTGGTCTTCAGCCGGTCTGATGTCCGGTTGTACGGGGTGTCGGAGGGACTGCCGCGGGCGGCGCTGGTCGCCGTGGCTGCCGCCGGCGACAAGCTGGTCCTGGGGTTCGACCCCGACTATCTCGGCGCCTTCGATCCGCGTTCGGGACAATTCGAGGAGATCGCCTACAGCCGGTCGCTCCTCAAGCGCAATCCGCTGGACGGCTGCCAGCAGCGCTTCAGTGTCCGCAGCTTGGCTTCGGATCCCGATCGCGCGTGCGTCTGGATCACGACGCGCCAGCCCGATGGTGTCTGGCGTCTATCGGTACGGGACAGCGGGATCGACCCGGTCGGCGCCCAGTTCTTCGAGAACCTTTGCGTGGACGACGGCGCCCTCTTGGGGGCTTGGCGAGGCGGACTGGTCAGCTACAATCCCGCGACGGCGCGATGGGCGCCGGTCCCCTTGTACGGCCAGCCCGGCTGCTACCTGGATCCGCTGCATGTGCTGCTGGGTTCCGACATGATCAGCGCGGGCATGGCGGGCGGCGGCGCCGTAGTCAGTGGCGGCAACAGCTTCGTGTTCCGCGGGCAGATGGGGCTCTTCCTCCACAAGCGCGTGGCGCGGGACGCGTTTCATCTTCCGCTGGAGGCCGACGGCAAACCGGCGCACATCGACTTTCTCGTCAAGACCTCGGACCGGACGACCATCGCCGGCACCCGCACGGGGGCGTTCTGGCGTTTGACCCAGCCCGAGCGCCTGACGCCGGAAGAGGAGACCATAGTACACGAGGAGCGGGCAATGGATGCCTTCATCGCCGCGCAGACCAACCGCGTCGCGGCCCGGGCTTTCGCCGCGTCCTCGACGGCCGCCGCGGCATACGCGGTGACCAACCTGTGCGACGGTCGCGACGGCACCTGCTGGGCGGCGGCCACCAACGAGACGCAGGGGGCGTGGATCGATATCGAACTGGAGCGACCCACGCGGCTGTCGAGCCTCCGGCTCGTCAACGGCTGGATCCCGGACGAGAAGCAGCGCACGCACTATCCCGTCAA
>CAYRPP010000235.1:0-3343 GCA_964426115.1 uncultured Lentisphaerales bacterium
CGGGCAATTTCCAATTGCCCGCAGATCGTCCAAACGTCCTCAAAAGCTGAAAAGTTATTGAAGCCGGAAGCAAACGAACCGTGCAAATACAAACGTAATCTAAAGCCGGTACTCTGGCGCGAAATTCTTCTCTGGCAACTCTCAGCCAGAGTACCTATTACGCCAACCGAATACCGTGGCGCCAGAGATCGTCCTGACGGAGGCCGAGCGCGTCGATCGCCTCCCGCCAGCGGGAGATGTCCTTGGGCTTGTCGTCGAAGTTGTTGGTGCCGAACGAGAAGGTGGCGCCCATCGACTTGGCAAGGCTCAGAAAGGCGGGCCGCGGAAAGGCCGACCCGGCCTGGATCTCGAGCGCCACGCCCTTCGCGACGGCCGCGGCGATCACCCGCCGCATGCGGGGTTCGGTCCAGAGCGCGTCGTAGTGCTCCTCTATGCAGCGCGGCAGGTAGGTCGGATTGGCGAGGATGTCGATGGGCTCGCTGAGCACCTGAAGGGTGTGCGAGAAGTAGCGCTCCATCCAGGATCCTGGATCATCGATGACCAGTTCCGGCAGCCAGAGCCGCTGCGGCTTGCCCGTGGTGTCCGTGCCCATGATCATGGTGTCGGCCAAGACGAAGTCGAGTCGGGTGCGCAGGGCGGGAGAAATCCGGGAGAACCAGTCGCGGTCGTTAACCTGGATGCCGACCGGAATGCGCCTCCGGCCCGCGCAGGCGCGGTCGCAGACGTCGAGGAAGGCCGCGAGACTGTCGTCGTCCGCCAGTGGCCATTCGCGGCCCCAGTTCTCGAGCACGGCGCTGCGGATGCCGGTGGCCTTCTCGCGCGCGATGGCCTTCTCCACCGTCATACCGCCGCGGAGGTGGATATGGTAATCGGTGATCGCGAGTTTCTTCACGCCCTGCATCATACATCCGCGCCGCCGGCCGGGTCAACGGCGCTGCCTCTGGTTAGCCAAGGAAGTCGCAGATTTACATCTCGCGTGGTCCCAAAACTGCGAGAGTCTCCTGCCTATGTCGCTTCAACATGCACTTCCCCTTGCGCTTCCGGCTCATCAAGAATACGGTCCGCAGGGACCGTTCACGGAGCCGGAGAAAATTTCCGCAGAGAAGTTTACAATGGCACGGCAGCCTCTTGCGCTCAAGTCGCGCAAGCGTTGGATTGTCGCCGGACAGGACTACGTCAACGGTAAACCATGCCCCGCATCGCTTTTCATCTCCGACGACGACGGACATGCCTGGCGAAACGTGAAGGTCAAGCCGGTCCCGCGCAACGACAAAATCTCCTATCCGCACAAAGGGTTGCTCTGGGTCGATTCCGGAACGGAGCCATGCGTCGCCGAAACGCGGACGGGCCGTCTCATCATGCTTCTCCGCACTTCGAGCTACGTCCACTACGTCACATACTCCGATAACGGCGGCGACACGTGGACCGATCCCGAGCCCACGCAGTTCTACTCGTCCGCGACGATGCCGGGAATCTACACGCTCTCGGACGGACGCCTCCTCGCAGTCTGGAACAACACCGTGCCGTATCCTGAGCTCGACCACTCGACGCAGCCGGAGATTAACGTCGACAACCGCGACGGACGCGGCGAGGACGTCTTTACAAACCGCGACGCCCTCCATGCCGCGCTCAGCGACGACGACGGCAAAACATGGTACGGCTTCCGCGAGATATTTCTCAACCCGATCCGCAATGCCGGCGACTGGCGTACCTGCGGCAGAGTGCTTGAGCCCGACAAGAGCACCCATCAGAATCAGGTCTTCGAGCTTCCAAAAAACAAAGTGCTTGTGCACGCCGGACAGCATCCGCGGGTCTCGAGCATTTTCGTGTTCGACCTCGATTTCCTCAAAGTGAAGACGCGGTCGTGGGATTTCCGCAACGGACTCGACGACTGGTCCGTGCAGGGCTACTACAAAAGTCTGTCCGGTTCGCATTGTGTGACGAGCGTCGACGGCAAGTGGTACCCCGACGGCGGACACTGCGCGTGGAACCGCTACCCGTCCGCACAGCTTATGCCGTCGCCCGACGGCGGCCGCGACGGCAGACGCTACGAGGAAGCGCTTTTAATCGCGCGCCACTCCGGCGACGACCGCAAACTCTCGGACATCGAGGGCGCGACATGGAACTTTCCGGGCTCGCGTTCTGGAACGCTCACAATCGAGCTGACCGTTCCCGAGGGAAGCGGCGGCCTCCGTGTCACACTTGCCGACCGTTGGATCAATCCGACCGACCCGTACGCAGGTGAATACGGCCACTTCTCGTTCGTTGTCGCCGGCGACGGCACAGTCGACGGCAAACCGTTGGTCATGCCGTCGAAACGCGCTGTTGTGGAGCTCGCGTATGACATCGAATCGGATGTCCTTCATATCAGGGGCGGGCTTGGCGAACTTACGCTCGGCAAAACGCAGCAGATCGCCCCGCCTCTCGGCAGGACCTTCCAAATTAGCTATCTTCACCTCCAGACAGCCGCGCAGACGCCCGATCCTGTCGGCGCGTACATTCATAGAACTAATTTCGCGGCAGAAAAATAAAAATGGCAGCGCGGGCGCCCGTCTCGGCGTCCACTAGGTCAATCAGCCGTTTTATCGCTTTGCGCCGTCTCAGGCGGCGCGGTGATCCGACGCCAGCGGCACTCGGACTCCTCCGGTCCCTCCTCGCGTTCGAAGCGGTGGCGCCAGCGCCGCTGGAACCGTAGTCCGTTGCGCACCACGACGGCCGCGTTGCGGATCGACGGGGATCCCTGCGTGGTCACGCTCTCGTGGTGGTACATCTCCGCCGCCGGCTCGTACCAGGCCTCCCAGCCCGCCTCCCGCAGCCGGTAGCAGAGGTCGAAATCCTCGAACTGCACGGGATTGAAGACCTCGTCGAACCCCCCGTGCTGCTCGATCAGCGCGCGCCGCACCATCAGGCAGGCGCTGATCAGGCACTGCACCGGTTCGGCCCGGTTCCAGCGCGGCGTGTCGCGCGCCTCCCCCCGTCCCCGGAAGCAGACATGCCCGCGCCGCGAGATGCCCACGCCGGCGCACTGGATGGGGTGGGGCGCCCACGGATAGATCAGCTTGCCGCCCGCCAGGCCGGCGCGCGGCGCCGACTCGATCCGCCTCCGCAGGCGCGCCAGCCAATCCGGCGTGAATGGCCGGACATCGTTGTCGGCAAAGACGGCATAGGTGCCGCCCGCCCGCGCCAGCGCCTGGTTGCGCGCGGTGCTGCAGCCGATGTTTGCCGGGTTGCGGATGACCTGCACCGCCAGCCCCGCGGCGCGCCCGAGGGCCGGCAAATCCGCCTCCAGCCACGTCCCCGATCCGTCCGTCGAGCCGTTGTCGACCACGATCAGTTCCGCCGG
>CAYRPP010000236.1:0-3327 GCA_964426115.1 uncultured Lentisphaerales bacterium
GTAACGGCATAATCGCCATTGCTGACGATAAGCACCGTGCCGTCCCCGCAATGGTCGAGTGCCGCGAAGATGTCGTCCGTGGCCGTCGCGGGTGTGTTGTAGGGGGCGGTCTTCGTGCCGTTCGTGGCCACGTAGACCAACGACTGTGGTGCGTATTCGGGCGCCGGCACCGCGGCCGCGCCATCATAGGGTGCATAGCCGAGATCCACGGGATAGCCGTTCTCGTCCGTTCCAGCGCCGCGGCAGGGCGAATTCTCCGCGAGCCGGTAAACGCCGTTGGCCGGGTCAACGAAGACCGGATTGGCCGTGAGCGCCTGTTGGCCGATGGCGACATGGGCGCACAATCCGGTCACCGACATGATGACGTCGTCCGCCACATCGTCGAGATCAGTCGAACCCGCCGCATTGGCAAACGTCGCATAGTTGTCCCACACGATGCAGTTCTCGACGATGCAGTTCTTCGTCGCGCTGCCCGCCCTCGCGAGCCCGCCGCCGTACTTGGCCCGATTGCCCGCGACCGTGCAATGACGGAGAATCGTCGGGTTTGATGTGATTTGTCCTCCGTTGTCCAGATGAACCCCCCCGTGGGAACTGGCATGGTTGCCGGCAATCAGGCAATACTCCATTGTCGCTTCCTTGAGGTATACCCCGCCGTGGCTGCCCGTGGCTCCGGCCAGCAGACTCGCGATGTTTCCGGTGATGGTGCAATGGTGCAGGCGGCCGCCGACCGCATAGACGCCGCCGCCCGAGATGCCGGCAGCGACCGGGCTTGTGCATTGGTTGTCGCAAATCTCGCTATAGACGGTCTCCGCGTCTGCCCCGCTCTGGTACAAGCCCAGGCCTTTGCCGGCGCCCGCGCGCAGATTGCCATGGATTCTGCAGTGTGTGACACGCCCGTTGTCGTTGAGCACGCCGCCGCCGGAACCATTGAGAATAACGTAGTTGCCTGTCACCCAGCAATTGGTCAGCGTCCCGCCGCCGTCAAGCCAGACGCCGCCCGGTTCGGTCGTGACCGAGGGATAACCGTTCCGGATCGTCAGTCCGGAAACGACGGCGTCGGCGTTGGCGGCCTTGATGACGCAGAACCTCGCCGCGCTGCCGCCGCCGGCAATCGTCGTTTCCGAAGGCGTGCCGCTGAAGCTGCGCAGCGTGATGGGTGCGTCGAGGGCCAGTGTTGCCGTCTGGGGGTATTCGCCGGGCATGACGACGATCTCGCCGCCGCCGGCGCCAAGCGCGGAAATGGCGTTGGCAATGGTGTTGGTACTGGCGGCGCCATCGGGTATGCCCGCCGCGTCAGTCGGGACATAGAGGGTTGTGGCTTGTAGCGTTCCGGCCAAGAACGCAAATAGGACAGATAATGCTAGCTTCATAAGGCTCCACCGGTTAATTTTAATGAATGAAAGGCTACGCAGGGCAAGCACGGAGGCGCGGCTCAGCCGCGTGGGCCATTGCCGCGAGCAGTTCGCGCGCGCAGCGGTCGACGACGCCGGTGCGCGCGGCGACGGCCGCGGCGGCGCGCGCGGCCAGCGCCTGTCGTTCCGCGGGATGGTCGAGCAGGCGGGCCAGCGCGGCCTTCAACCCGTCGGCATCCGCGACCTGGATCAGCGCCTGCGACGCCAGGAGATCGGCCATGACGGGCCGGAAGTTCTGGGTGTGGGGGCCGACGAGGGTCGGCACACCGCAGAGACACGGCTCGATCATGTTCTGCCCGCCCTTTTCAGGACCGAGGGAACGGCCGACAAAAACGAGCGCCGCCTGCGGGTAGAAGCCGATGACCTCGCCCGTTGTGTCGATCAGCAGGATGTCGCGCGCGGTGCAGGGACGACGCGGCTCGGCGCCGCTGTCGAGGCGGCTCTTGAGCACGGGGTTGAACCCGGCCGCGCGGATTTCCGCGGCGACCTCATCGCGGCGCTCGAAATGGCGCGGCACAAGCGCCATGCGCAGGCCGGGGTGGCGGGGTGACAGACCGCGGTAGATTTCGAGCAGCGCCTGCTCCTCGCCGGGCCAGGTGGAGCCGCCCAGCAGCAGTTGATGTCCGTCGCCGAAGTCCAGCTCCCGCAGCATTTCGGCGGCCATGCGTTCCTTCTCCGGGTTGCGTCGGGCGGTATCGAACTTGAAGCTGCCGGTCGCCGCGATACGCGCGGGATCCGCGCCGGCGTCCGCAAAGCGCCGCGCGTCGAGGTCCGACTGCACCATGAGGCGGTCGAAGCAACGCAGCACGGGGCCGAACCAGAAGCGGAGGCGGCGGTATGTGGACGCGGTGGCGTCGGACATGCGCCCGTTGACGAGGAAGATGGGAATGCGACGGCGGGCGCAGATCCGGATCCAGTTGGGCCACAGTTCGGTCTCGACCAGCAGGAAGGCGCGCGGACGGATGGCGTCGAGGGCGCGGCCGACGCATGCGGGGAAGTCGAGCGGGTTGTATACCAGGGCGTCGTCCGGGCCCAGCAGCTTGCACGCCTCGCGCCAGCCTGTCGAACTGGTGGTGCTTATAATGAAGCGCGTCTCCGGGGCGGCCGCGCGCAGGGCGCGCATTAGCTGCCCGGCGACATAGACCTCGCCCACGCTGACGGCGTGCAGCCAGAGCGCGCCGGGGCGCAGGCGCGACTCAAGTTCGGGCGCATAACGTCCGAAACGCTGGCGAAAGTGCGCGGCATATCCGCCCCGCTTCCGCATCCGCAGCAGAAAGTGGGGAAAGGTGGCGATGAAGGCGAGGGCGAAGAGGAGGTTGTAGAGCAGCCAGCGCACGTGACGAGTCCGGTCGGCACCCAGCCGGGACGACCGGGGCGACGCTTATTGAAGCACGATCGGCCGGGCGGTTCAAGCACTCGTTGGCTTTCCTCCATCTTGCACTTGCCTCTGCCGTGCCGGCAGGCTATTATAAACGCATTGAAAAGCATGGACGCGGGCAAGCGGGTTTGTCCGGACTAGCGTGGGAAGTTTCATGGAATCCGACCATCGAGAGAACGAGCCGCAGCCGCCTGCGCCGCCGCCTCTGCCGCGGCGGGGCGACGATCCGAAACCGCCGCCCCGGGCTCTGGCGGCCTGGCTGGTAGTCTTCTTCCTGATCGGCGTGATGGTCTTCGCCCTGGCCAACGGCGGGCGCGGCGGCTACAAGGAGCTGGCGGACGAGGGCGTCTTCCGCCAGCTCGTTGTCGACGGGCGCATTGAGAAGATCGAGCTGGTACGCGAGAACTCCGGCAAGACGATGGTGCGCGGCATCCGGTCGGGCGCGGAGGAGGATGGCACCGGCATTCCCAAGCGCTTTACGCTCAGCGTCATGCCGGACACGCAGGAACTGCAGCAGTTCCTGCGCGCCAACAACGT
>CAYRPP010000237.1:0-3279 GCA_964426115.1 uncultured Lentisphaerales bacterium
GCATCGTGGACGCAGGACGGCTACACCAACAAAGTCACGTTCGCGACCGTCTACGACACCAACGGCTTCGACCGTCTCGAAATAACCGGCGACTGCACTCTTGATTCCGGCATCTGGTCGCATAAGCCGAATTCCGGCACGACCGCCACTTACCGCCTCAACGTCTCCGTCGGCGGCGACATGACGATCGGCACCAACGCGGCCATCAAGGCCGTTGGTCTCGGCTATACACAGCTCTATACGGCGTTCGGCGTAACGTCGATTGCACGTGGCGAGGGCGGTTCCCATGGAGGGCGCGGCATGCCGGCCGATGCCGCCACAATGCGCTCGATCGATCCTTACGGCTGCTACTTTGCTCCGGAAGACCCCGGCAACGGCGGCAAGGGCGGCGGCACACTGCCCGGCGGCGGTGCGGTCAAACTGACGATTGCCGGGAAACTTACCTTCAACGGCCTGATCGATGCCAACAGCGTTCCGGGAGCCAACTACAATGGTTCCGGAGGCAGCGTCTATATTCTGGCGTCTTCCATCTCGGGCGCCGGCAGGATCACCGCCGACTCCGCATATTCAGGCATCTCGGGTTCCGGCGGGCGCATAGCCGTCAAGCTTACCGGTGCAGGCAGTGATTTTTCGTCCTACGACATTTTGAATCTCGCCCAGGCAATATCTCAAAAGACCGCCTCGGGCGCATCGGGCACCGTCTATGCCGAGACCACCGCCGACACGCCGCGGCACGGATGGCTCATCGCCAAGGGAAACGAAGCCATGCCCAGTTCAGCCGCCCGCTACACGACGCCCTTCACGCATGCGTACACCGATCTGTGGTTCCGCAGAATCACCATCACCAACAACACCTATCTCACCATCGAGGCCGGGCAGAGGCTGGATATCTCAGCCACGATTATCGACGTCACAAACGCTCCCGCCAAGGCCAACGGCATCTACGTCGCGGACGGCGGCTTGCTCGTTTTCAACAAGACGGAACATCTTGTCAACCGCCCCTTGAAATTCGCGGGCGCGGCCACGCTCGACTGCGATAATCTGCGTGTTGTCCCCGGCGGCGATCTCTGGGCCTATACCGGCGCGGTCACGTGTCGGGGCGCGCTCTCAATCACGAACGGCGGCATCGTGACCGTGGATGCCGGACTGATTGTCACCGGCAGTGTCGCGGTGCTCAACGGCGGCGTCATAACCACGACGGGCCCGGCCACGGCGCCAACGCACCCGCTGGAACTGACTATCGGGGGCGACCTTGACGTGGCTGCCGGAGGCTTCATCACCGCCACCGGCAAGGGCTATGCGGCGGGCAACGGACCGATCCCGAACAGCTCCAATTCCGGAGGCAGCCACGGCGGCAGGGGCTGGAATAGGACAGGGCCTGCACCGAATGCCATCGCACCCTACGGCTCCATCCATAATCCTGTCACGCATGGCAGCGGCGGCAGCACAGGTCCGGGAGGCGGCGTGGTGCTGCTCACGGTGGCCGGAAATATCACGCATCACGGCGTCATCGAATCCAACGGTGAAAATGGCCTTTATTACATGGGTGCCGGCGGCAGCGTCAACATCACCGCCGGCAGCCTTGCTGGCTCCGGCACAGGTGTCATCTCGGCCAGTGGCGGCAATCCGTCAAGCAGTTCCGGCGCGGATGCTGGGGCTGGCGGCGGTCGCGTCGCGGTCATGCTGACGTCGCCCGGCGCCGATTTCGAGGACTACGAGGGGCGCATCTGCGCGTTTGGCGGACGCTATAGCGCAGTGAAACGCGCCGGCGGCGCCGGCACGGTCTATCTGCGCACCTCCGCACAGAGGCTCGCCGGGGGAACACTCATCATAGACAACGATTCCGGCGTCGACTCCGGCGCGACGGGGCTCGGCGGCGGTGTGGAGGGCGTCGCGTTCGGCAGCGTCCTCATCAGCGGCGGCGGCATAGCAACACTCGCGGACGGCGCGTCGCTCAATGTCTCCGGCGACTGGAGCAACTCCGCCACCTTCACGGCCGGCGCGGGCTCGTCGGTGCAGCTTGTCGGTTCGGGCGCCTGCGCCTATGCCGGCAACACGACCTTCGCGAACTTCGGATCCATGGTTGCCGGCAAAACCATCGCCTTCGACGACGGCGCGCGCCTGGCGGCCTCCGAGAACATCCTCATGTCCGGCGTGACGGGCGGCAGACTGACGCTCGCGTCCGCCGTCGCGGAGGGCAGCTGGACGCTCGACTCATCCGCGGCCGCCTCCATCCAAGTTTTCGAAACCAACGTCTCCAACTGCAATTCGGTAGTGGAGGTGACGGTGTTCAATGGCGCCGGCGACGACAACACGAACATACTATTTTCCACCGTCGTCCCCGGCGAGACGCTCACCTGGAGCGGCGCTGAAGGCACGGAATGGTGCAACAGCACGAACTGGACGCCGGCGGCGCGCGCGCCTGTCGCTACCGACCACGTGATCATCCCCTCCGGCGCGGCGCACATGCCGGTGCTGCCGGTCTCCGCGGTCGTGGCGTCGATCAATTTGCAGAGCGGCGCGACGCTGACGCTCGGCAACCGCTCGCTGACCGTCGCCGGCGTCTCCACGCTCGCCGGCAAGCTCGTGTTCAGCGGCGCGGGCGAATTTAACGCGCTCGGCGACGTCAACTGCTCCGGCGTCATCGTCGCGGCGCAGTCCGTGTTCCGGCTGGCCGGCGCGAGCTCCCAGAGCGCGAAGTTCAACGGCATCACGCTATATGAACTCTCCATCGAGAATCCGTCCGTGACGATCGGCGGGGACTTCGCGTGTAACCGGTTTTCAGTCGGCGACGGCGCTACCGCCTACGACGTCGGCTTTTCAAGCGGCATGACGATGGCCGCGACAGAGTTCATTGTGGGCGGCGACACGTCCGTGACGAATGTCACGCTCCACACTGCGCCGCCGTCGGGCACATGGCATCTCAACGCCTCGAAAGCCTCTGTCAGCGGCGCGAAAGTCTCCGGGAGCGACGCCTCGGCTGGCGTAATTGTGGTGCCGGTGGCGTGCGCCGACGAGGGCGGCAACAGCAACTGGCTCTTCAGCGACACGCGCGCCAAATGGAGCGGCGCGACCGACAGCGCCTTCGACAACCCCGCCAACTGGCAGGGCGCGACCGTTCCGGGGGCCGACGACGACGTGCTCGTCGCGGTCGCCAAACCCATGGTGATCTCCTCCGGCACGTCGCTGCGTTCGCTGACGCTCGCCGACGGCGCCTCCGTGACAATCGACAGCGCGCTCGCGGTGGCCGGTTCGGTCACCGTCGGCGACGGCGCCACG
>CAYRPP010000238.1:0-3261 GCA_964426115.1 uncultured Lentisphaerales bacterium
GACGTCAAGGTCGAGGGCCTGCTGCTGACGATCACCGGGCGTTCGGAGAGCGAGGGAGAGAGCCGCGACGATGCCGGCAAGACGCTGCGCCGCGAGCGGCGTTCCGGCATGTTCCAGCGTACCGTCACACTGCCCGGGCCGGCCCAGGCCGACAAGGTCGAGGCGCGCTACGAAAACGGGGTGCTGACGATCACCGTACCCAAAGCTCCCGGCCTGCCGGTCGATCCCCGCAGCATCCCGATCCGCTAGTTCCGCTAATGCTATCGCAGGATAATCAGTGACGATGAGCGGGCCTCATAGGCGCCGATATCCACCTTTCCCCCGAAAACACGGCGCTGCCCGATAAGATCCGTGGTACCGTGCATCCATTCCTGGGTAAGGCCGTTGTCGATGCAGGGAGAACCGGCCAAGGGTTTGAAAGGAATGGTTCCACTCCTCTTGAAGAGGGGGTCGGCGGCAAGGCTGTTGGTGCTGAAGAGCTTATCCGCCTCATAGCCGGTGGTCTCGAAGGATGTCAGGTTGTTGATGAACGGAATCGTGACGTAGGCCTTGGAATACTGCGACTCGAAGAAGTCGGGATTGGCGGTGAGCGACAAGGGCTCCGGGGCCGGGGTGACGGCCGAGAGATGGTTGCCGTGGATGACGGTGTTGACCACCTCGACGCGGCCAGGATGGTTTTCGGGGCCCTGCGCGATATAGAGTCCGGGGCCGCTCGCCGTCGAGGATGTCGTGTTGGTGACGAAGTTGTCGGTGATTGTGCAGTTGATGATGCGCACCACGGTCGGGTAGTAGACCATGAGGCCGCCACCACTGGTCGAGGCCCGGTTGCCGCTGATCAGCGAATTGCGGATGGTGGCCGTGCCGCTGAGCATGACGCCGCCGCCGTACGCGGCGTTGACCAGGGAGGCCGTGCCGTCGATCACGCACCGCTCGACGAGCCCCCCGGCGGCATGCAGTTGTCCGCCCCAGTAGCCGGCGTATTTATCGCCGAAAAGACGGCAATCACGCATCGTGCCGGCACGCTCGGGATGGGACGGGATGAAGACGCCGCCGCCGCAGGCATACGCCTGCGAGCCGACATACCTGAACGGATAGAGCCCCCGCGCGCTCATTGCCGTGGTGCGGTTGCCGCCGGTGATGCCGATCTTCTCGACAACCGCGTTCTTGTGTCCGATGTAGAGGACGCGGTGCGCGGTTCCGGTCTGGCAGACGATGGAACGGTCATACCCTTGGCCGGTCATCGTGACCGCCTTGAGGATGAAGAGCTGTTTGGAGAGATAGTGGGTGCCGGCGGATAGGTGGACCGTGCCGGGCGCGACAACCGTGTCGCAGGCTTCGGCCAGATCGCGGGCCGCGGTTGCCGCGGTGCTGTACGGAAAGACGGGGTTCTCGGACGCCGGATTGACATATACATTGGACGGCCCGACGTAGAGGTACGCCGGCGCGCGCGAGAACACGGCGGTGGCACTGTCGCTCGCGCGGGTCACCGTCAGCGAGACCGAATAACGGCCGGCCGCGAGCGCGGAAGTCGTGAACTCCGAACGCGTGTCGACCAGCGCCGGCTCCGAATCGCCTTCCCGCGTAATCTCCCAGTTGTGGGTATAAGTTTCACCGGGTGCCGCCTCTGGATCATGCACATAGCCCTTGAAGGTGATCGGAGCGCCGATGAGGTTGTTTTCGGCGGTAAAGGTGAAACCGCAGCAGAACTCGTCCGGCAGCTCGTAGGCGCCGACCGTCAGCGCGCCGGACGCGCGCGCCGCGCCCGTGAAATCGTTCGTAACGGACGCGATCGCCGAGCCCGCGCCGACCAGGCACGAGCCCGGCATGATGCGGTAGTCGCCATTCTTCGGGTCGCGGAACACCGGGTCGCCGCCCACCTGGTTGCTGCCGGCGGGATTATCCGAGAACGTGTATGACATGCATGCCGGTCTGACGTAGGTGAAGTCCTGCGTGTGACCGATGAAGTCGAGCTCGTTCCGGTTGTCCATGAAGACGTTGTTCTGGCAGAGGCCGGCAGTCGAGGAGGAACTGTAGAGCGCGGTGCCGGCAAACAGGTTGTTGTCCAACGTATAGTTGAGATAACCGGGCAGCGGTTCAGTGGTCGTGTTGCCGACAACCGTGTTGTTGTAGATTTTTGCATTGGAAGCACACGCGAGCGCGACGTTGCCGAAGCCCCAATTGCCGCGCACCACGGAATTCCGGAATGTGCCGATGTTGACATTCACGGGCTGGTTCACGACGAAGTACGAAACCGAGTAGGGACGGCAACCCTCGACGACGCAGCGCTCGGCCAGGGCATTGGCGCCGTTCAGATAGAGGAAGAAGTTGTTCTGCCAGGCGCCTCCGCCGCCGCGCAGATTCTGAAGGCGGCAGTTCCGCAGCGTCCCCGCCGTGATCTCGACATGCTTGGTGACGGCGTAGCCTCCGGGTGCGCGCACCCAGATATTCGAGAAGGTGAGGTCGCGGACGATAGCGGATGCGTTGTTGATTTGCATCCAGGATCCGTATGTGTAAATATAACTCGAATCAGCAGGCGGCGCGAAGATCACATCAGCGGGATTGCCGGTATCCGATCTGATCGTAATTGCCTTGGAAACTGTCAAAGCGTTCGTCGCCAGATAGGTGCCGCTTGTCAGAAGGATCGTCTGCCCGTCGGCCGCGTAGGCGATTGCGGCGCCGAGCGTCCGGAAGCCCGTTGCCGGGGTGTTGTAGGGTATCGTCTCGCTGCCGCCCTGGGAGACGTAGATGCTGTCGGTATAGAGGCTGATCGTGCGCGGCGTCGGCGCGGAAACGACGGTGCCGTCGCCATTGGTCACGGCGAGCGACAGAACGTATTCGCCCGCCGCCAGCGTGCGAACGTACGACAGGGCGCCGACGCCGCTCAACGTGTCGGTCGCGCTTCCCGAAAGCGTCCAGGTATAGGTCGGGGCGTACGCGTTGGTTCCAATGACCCGAGCCGTGTAGGCGACCGTCACCGGCTCGAAGGCACCCGTATTATACGCTTCGACAATGTAGCACTCGATGGCGGCCAGATCCTTCTCATAGCAGCCGATGTCGACACGCGACGCGTCCAGTCGCGGTGCGCCCCCTAGATCCCTGGCTTCGGCATCCAGGGCCCACTCGAGATTGGCGCCCGCCTCGACCGCGGGCGAGGAGACCAGATGATAGTCGCCGCCGCCAACGAACGGCTCGTATACCGCCACGTTCCCGGTTCCTGAGACCCCGACCGGCAGCGACTCGGTAAAAGCGCAGTTGTCGAAC
>CAYRPP010000239.1:0-3257 GCA_964426115.1 uncultured Lentisphaerales bacterium
TCAGCGGCCCGATGGACGCCTGCGGCGCCTTCCTCACGCTGCATGCCGGCGCCGGAGGCACGGAGTCGTGCGACTGGGCCGACATGTTGCTGCGCATGTACCGGCGCTACTGCGAGACGCGGGACTATGAGCTGGAGATTCTCGATCTGCAGCCGGGCGACGAGGCGGGGATCAAGAGCGTGACCTTCAACGTCCGCGGCGCCTACGCCTACGGCTACCTCAAGGCCGAGCGCGGCGTGCACCGGCTCGTACGTATCAGTCCCTTCGACGCCAATAAGCGGCGCCACACCTCATTCTGTGCACTCGATGTTGTCGCGGAACTGAACGACGAGATCGTGGTCGAGATCAAGGACGAGGATCTGCGCGTCGACACCTACCGTTCCGGCGGTGCCGGCGGGCAGCACATCAACAAGACCGACTCGGCCATCCGCCTGACCCATCTGCCGACCGGCATCGTCGTCGCGGTGCAGTCCGAGCGCTCCCAGCACAAGAACCGCTCCAAGGCCATGAGCATGCTCAAGGCCAAGATCTACGAGTACGAGCAGGACAAGAAGCGCCGCGACCTCGAGCGCTTCTACGGCGCCAAGGGCGAGATCGCCTGGGGCAGCCAGATCCGCTCCTACGTGCTGCAGCCCTACACCCTCGCCAAGGACCACCGCACCGGCGAGGAGAACACCAACATCGAGGCCGTGCTCGACGGCGCGATCCAGCCCTTCATCGAGGCCTACCTGCGCGCCTCGGCCCGCGGCACGCTCCGCGGGCAGGCGCCGGCGGAGGAACTGCCGGTATGAGCCTCGCCAGCATGACGGGTTTCGGACGCGGCGAGGCCGCCGGCCACGGCATCAAGGTGACCGTCGAGTTCAGCAGCATCAACCGCCGTCAGTTCGAGTGCCACCTCGCGCTGCCGCGCAACCTCGGTGCGCTCGAGGCGCACCTCCACACGCTCGTCCAGAACGGCATCCGCCGCGGCCAGGTCAGGGGCGCGGTGCAGGTTTCCATGGCGTCAGGCAGCGCCGCCGCGGGCGGCATGCGTGTGGATTTCGCTCGAGCGCAGGCGCAGGTCGAGTCCCTGCGCCGCGCCGGCAAGCGGCTGGGACTGCAGGACGATCTAGGTCTCTCGCACCTGCTGGAGCTGCCCGGGGCCGTGGTCTTCGACGAGCAGCCCGACGATCCCCTCAAGCTCTGGCCGCTGGTGCGGCAGGCCGCGGAGGCGGCGCTGGACGGCCTGCGGCGCATGCGCGCCCGCGAGGGCGCAGCGCTGGCCCGCGACCTCCGACGACGCTTCAAGGCGCTTCGCGTCCTGCGCGCCCGCGCGGCCCGGCGCGCCGAGCGCGCCCCCGCCGACTTCCGCGACGTTCTGGCGCGCCGTCTCGCCCGCTTGGGTGACGGTCTGTCCGCCGATCCCGCGCTGCTCGCGCGGGAACTCGTAATCTTCGCCGACCGCACCGATGTGAGCGAGGAGCTCACGCGTCTGGAGAGCCACCTAGACCAGGCCGACCGGCTCCTTGCCGGCGACGAGGCCGCCGGGCGCACGCTCGACTTCCTCTGCCAGGAACTGCTGCGCGAGATCAACACAGTGGGCTCCAAGGCCAACGACGCCCCGCTCGCCGCCCTTGTGGTCGCCTTCAAGTCGCAGCTCGAAGCGGTGCGCGAGCAAGTCCAGAACGTGGAATGAAACGACAATGAAACCCATGCTGATCGTGATTTCCGCCCCCTCGGGCGCCGGCAAGTCGACGCTCTGCGACCGGTTGCTGCAGGACTATCCCGAGATCGTCTACTCCGTCTCCTGCACCACGCGCGAGCCGCGCGGCTCCGAGGAGGACGGGATCGATTACCACTTCCTCAGCCGCGCTGCCTACGACCGGCTCGTTGCTGAAAAGGCCTTCCTCGAACACGCGGAGGTCCACGGCAACGGCTACGGCACGCTCGAAGCGCCGATCCGCGAGGCGGTTGCCGAGGGACTCAGCGTGGTCATGGACATCGACGTGCAGGGCGCCGAACAGGTGCGGAACCAGATCGAGGGGCTTCCCGAGAACGATCCCCTACGCGTGGGATTTGTCGACATCTTCATCCTGCCGCCATCGGTCGAGGCCCTGCGCGAGCGCCTGCTGGCGCGCGGCGAGGACTCGCCCGCGACGATCGAACGCCGCGTGCGCAACGCTGCGGACGAACTGGCGCAGGCCGACCAATACCGATTCCGCGTGGTCAACGACGACCTGGACGTGGCCTACCGCGACCTGTGCGGCATCCTGGAGACGGTGGGCGGGGTGAAGGGACACGACGATCGCGCGCGCTCGCCGGCATGAAACAGGGGAGTAACACCATGACTCAGCGAAAACCGGAAATCGTCCTAGGTGTGACGGGCTCGATCGCCGCCTACAAGTCGGCCGAGCTCCTGCGCCTGATGATCAAGGCGGGGTGGGGGGTCAGCGTCGTTATGACCGAGGCCGCCACACGTTTTGTGGCGCCGCTCACCTTCCAGACCCTCTCGCAGCGCAAGGTTACCACCAACTCCTTCGCGCCGGTAGAAACATGGATGCCGGAGCACGTCGCGCTGGCCGACCGCGCCGACCTCCTCGTGGTGGCACCCTGCACTGCCAACATGCTGGCGAAGATCGCCATCGGCCTCGCGGACGATTCGCTCTCAGACACGGTGCTGGCCTGCCGCGCGCCGAAGGTGCTCGCCCCTGCCATGAACGACGGCATGTGGGCCAATCCCGCCACGCAGGCGAACCTCGCCACCGTGCGCGCCCGCGGTATCACGGTGATCGACGTCGGCAGCGGCGACCTGGCCTGCGGGCGTGTCGGACAGGGTCGCATGGCCGAGGTCGGAACCATCTTCGCCACCCTCCGGGAGCTGCTGAAATGAGGCGCCGTTACGCCTGGATTCCGGCTCTGTTGCTCGGGGCGCTCGCCACGGTCCGCGCGCAGGATGCGGCAACGCCGTGGCGCGCCACTAACCTGCTGCATGTGGCGGCCTGGGATGCCGCCAATCGCGCCGCCGCCGGCGATAATGAACGCCTTCTGCTGCGGCGCGCCGTGCGCGCCGACCGCCAGGCGCGCACCGTGACCCTGTTGGCGGAGTCCTGCGGACTCGCTGCCGGCGCGACGGTCGAGTTCGGCATTGTCGGCGAGACCAGCGACCGCACCTACGAAGCGCTCTTCCTGACCTATGCGCGCGCCACGGATATCGGCGACGCGCTGGAGTTCATCGGTCTGCCGCGCGGTCGGAACGTCAGCAGCCGGGCGCAGCGCTA
>CAYRPP010000240.1:0-3235 GCA_964426115.1 uncultured Lentisphaerales bacterium
CGAAGATGCAGGAGAAAAGGAAGTCACTGCCGGCAAAGCCGGCTTAGTTCAACCACATACTTGATCAAGGCCGGCACCTTTGCATGCAGTGCTGAATGGCGGAACCGATACACTCAGATCTGCAAGGCGATCAAAGGTGTGGTATGGCCTGCAGGAAGTGGGGCATTCACCCTGCATGACAAGAAGCAGGGGAATGGCGTCGTTCCTATCAAGCAGACATGCATGGCCGACCTGAAGGGGCTAGGCTGGAGTCTCGAAACACGGTTTAGCCCCACTGGTGAAAAGCGGCCAGGGCCTATTGATGCGACTTGCTGTGAGAAAGGCAAGCTGTTGTGCCTGGAATGGGAAACCGGAAACATATCTTCAAGCCACCGCGCTCTAAACAAAATGGCCTTGGGCCTGATCACTGGCGAGTTTATTGGCGGCGTGCTGATTATTCCATCGCGCGCTATGTATTGTTACTTGACGGATCGGATCGGAAACTATGACGAAATCGAGCCCTATTTCCGCGTGTGGAAGTCTTTGAATGTGGACGAGGGAGTGCTGGCCATTATCGAGATAGAGCATGACGCCATCAGCGCCAAAGTGCCTCCCATCGGGAAGGGCACAGACGGCAGGGCTTTGCGTTGATGTCACTCCTTCAGGAGCAAGAGAATCTGCTCACGGCGCATCGTATTGGACATGCCGATAATGCTCCGCTGCATGGTTCGCACTAGGGACATACCGTTTTCATGGCACATGCGCACAAGCATTTCGTCCAAACCTTCGACTTCACTGGGCGCCCGTTTCAGTATTTTGCCGATCTGGTTGCTGTTGGTCCCCACGATGATCGTGCAGAACTTATTGTGTTTCAGCACACGCGAACATTCAGCGACCACGCGTTTCATGTCGTCCTGATAGAGTGCTAATTTCTCGGAAAAGGACTTGCCTCTCAGGCCCACCATGGACTCCTGAAGTTTTGCTACATCAATTCCCAAGTAGTTCAGGTGGAACGCGTCGTTGTCCAAATAGTCGACTGCAAAACTGTAGGGCGGAGAAAACAGAACGCCGTCGACGCTGGCGTCCCCAAGGGGTAAGGCGCGGGCGTCGCCCTGCGAAACATGCGCATCCCCAAGCGGTATGCTGTCCTGCTGGAGAAACGCCTGAATCTTATCCGCAACGAAAACGTAGCGTTCGAGAATCGCCCGGAACTGGTCGAGGGGAAGCTTGCGGGTGCTTCTCTCGGAATACCCGGCCGCGTCCAGATAGGCCAGAAGCAGAAAACAATAGGTTTCGGCGGTTTCATGGTCGCATCCCGGCGATGGCCGCCGATCACCGGACAGATACTCCGCCGGCTCTTCCATCACTTCATCGGCATAGCGCAGATGCGACGTCCTTGCCGGTTTCCTCCCGCGCTCAGGGCTGCCGCGCTTCCCGAAATACTCGAAGACGGCATCGGCGTTGCCAATCGCCTTGCGAACCCGTCCCAGGGGCATGGTAAGCGCGTCCAGCTTGGTTTGCGCCATGAAGCGACAGAAAGGACTCGCGTCGAAGCCGAAGGAATTGATCCCCATCAGCGCGGCTTCGACAGCGACCGTTCCGGACCCCATCATCGGATCGACCACGGTGTCGCCCGGCTTCAGGCCAATCACATTCATAATTCCCTTGACCATCTGCGGGTGAAACTTTCCTCGGTAGGGAAACAGACCGTGAGTTGCATAACCGGTGCGAAATATGTTTTTCTCAAAAAACGACTTCAGGCGGGAAGACGAATGATTGGGCAAGCGAAGCGATTCGCCCGCGCACATCTTGAAATGCCGTGTCAGGCTTTCGCCTACCTTGCCAAAATAGGCGGAGTTCCGGATCAATGCCTGGTCGTCCAGGAGCTGGTTCTCGAAGAACGCCAGTTCCATCTCGTAGTAGTCGTCGATGTCAGGAATCAACTCGCGGCTCGAGGAAAACAGATGCTCCGCAAGACTGCGTGACAGCACATCGGATGGATTCAGCATGGCGGCGTCACTCCTCGATGAAATCGCCGTTGTCGTGTGGACACACGAGCGGCGTAGAGAGCCGCTCGACGATGGCATCGCAACTCTCTTTCTCGACGCCAATCCAATAGCGGTTTGAACGTTCGCACACGTCGTACGTCGTCCCGCTACCACCAAACGGGTCGAGCACGACGTCCCCTTCGTGGGTGGACATCTGAACGACGCGGTTGACCAGCTTCGTTGAGAGTTGGTTTTGGGTTCGCTTATCGCTCTTGAACTTACGGTGTCTGACGGGTGGAATGTCGTCCCACACATCGGTCAGGTTAACACCATTGGGGTTCATCGCGCCCCTGTGGCCTCCATAATCTTTTACTTCCCTGGAGCAATGACGACAGATTTGGATAGGAGTCCTGATCTTCCTGAACGTCTTGGGCTTGCCCTTCGTGTAATAGAGGAGGCTGTAGTGGGAGGGGTACAAGCGCCCTGGTATGGGAAGGCTCAATTTGATGTTCACAGCTATCCAATGCCTGAAGGATAAGCCTTCATCAGAGAGGAACGCGCCCAACAGGACATTCCATTTTGGCAGATTGTAAACAAACAGGGATCCGCCGGGCTTCAAGATTCTTACACATTCCCGCAGCCAGGATCTGCACCAGAAGAGATAGGTATGCTCTGATAGGTTGTCGTTGACTTTCTCGCCGTACTGCTTGGCGAGATTAAACGGCGGATCAGCAAAGATCGTATCGATCGTCGCGTCAGTTATCTGCGGAAGAACTATCATACAGTCTGTGTTGTAAACAACGCCCAGCGGTGTCGTCAACACTTGGTACCTCGCGATCTCGGAAGAGCAAAGCGACAAAGGGTGAAAGTCCCCAGTATGCAAAACCGATGGACACGTCAGAGGCAAATTGGTGATAGCGAGATTGGTCATGACCTGCTGCTTAAGATCGTTGACACGTTATCAACTATTTGGGCCGCGTGCTGCCAATGGCCCAAGGCCACACTTCTCAAAGAAGAGATCCAAAGACATCTTCAGGTTGTGAGCGTAGTTCGATTGAGGCCGGATGTCAACGCCAATTCCATGTTCCATATTGCATTCCATTTCATTTTACCGCTACCTGCAAGGACACCTGCGCATTATTTTGCGAATGGTGCCGCCTCGAAAAGGAAAACGGGCGCCCCGGTTGCCCGGGGCGCCCGCACAGGAGACAATCGACGGGGCGCCCCGCTATTTCTGCGGCAGATTCGCCAGCGCCTGCAGCATGTCG
>CAYRPP010000241.1:0-3219 GCA_964426115.1 uncultured Lentisphaerales bacterium
CGCAGAACAAGGGCGCCTTCGAACGGGCCGACGGCGGGACGCTCTTCCTCGACGAAATCGGCGACGCCCCGCTGCCGGTGCAGGTCAAGCTGCTGCGGGCGCTCGAGGAACGCGAGATCCGGCGCGTGGGTGGGCAGCAGGCCTTCAAGGTCGACGTGCGCGTCGTCTCCGCGACGCACCGCGACCTACACGAGCGCGTGGCCGAGGGCCTCTTCCGCGAGGATCTCCTCTACCGCGTCAATGTCGTCAACATCACTGTCCCGCCCCTCCGCCGGCGCCTCGCGGACATCCGGCCCCTGGCCAACCGATTCATCGCGCAGGCCGCGGAGGCGCACCACCGCACGGTGGCCCGCGTGGCCGAGAGCTTCTACCAGGCGCTGGAACGCTACGAGTGGCCCGGCAACATCCGCCAGTTGCGCAATGTCGTCGAGGCGGCCGTGCTGCTCTGCACGGGCCCGGAGCTGACAGCGCAGTCAGTGTCGCTGCCCGCGGCGCCCCCGCGCGCGGAGGATGGAGGCGAGTCGTTCGAGCTGCCGGAGGGCATGACGCTTGAGCAGTTGGAGCGCGCCATCCTGCTGAAGACCCTGCATCGCTACCAGGGCAACCGCACGCTGACCGCCGAGCGGCTCGGCCTCTCGCGGCGCACCATCCAGCGCAAGGTCAAGGAGCATGGTCTGTCCTTGTGAACCGGGGCCATTGGCATGGATTCTGCTAAAACGAACAACAAGTTTTCGGCTTGCCCCCGCGGTCGCCCGTGTCGGATGCGGCGGGGAAGCGGCCGACAGGGGCGCCCGCGGCCGGCGTGCCGACGGGCATAGAGAGGAGAAACGGGATGCTGACCATTTGCGACCTGAAACGCAGCTTTGGTCCAATCCAGGCGGTCCGGGGCGTCTCCTTCACCGTGGAGAAGGGTGAAGTGCTGGGATTCCTCGGGCCCAACGGGGCGGGCAAGTCGACGACCATGCGCATGATCACGGGCTTTCTGCCCCCGACCGCGGGCACGGCCACGGTCTGCGGCTTCAGCATGCAGGAGAACCCGGTCGAGGCCAAGCGCTGCCTCGGCTACCTGCCCGAGAACGCCCCGAGCTACGCCGGGATGCGCGTCGACGCCTTCCTCGACTTCGTCGCCGCCATCCGCGGCTACCGCGGCGCCGAGCGCCGACAGCGCGTCGAGGCGGCCATCGAGAAGAGCCGCCTGCAGACGGTGCGCCACCGGCTTATCGAAACCCTCTCGAAGGGCTTCCGCCAGCGCACCTGCTTCGCGCAGGCGATTCTCCACGATCCGCGCGTCCTCATCATGGACGAGCCGACCGACGGGCTCGACCCCAACCAGAAGTTCGTCGTCCGCGAGATGATCAAGGAGATGGCCGCCGACAAGGCGATCATCATCTCGACCCACATCCTCGAGGAGGTCGAGGCCGTCTGCACCCGCGCGATCATCATCGCCGACGGACGCATCGTCGCCAACGGCACCCCCGCCGAACTGCGCGCCCGCGACCCGCAGGGGCGCCTCGAGCAGGTCTTCCGCAACCTGACCATGAACCCCGCGTCCCCGGAGGTGTCCCATGCGTAGCCTGCAAGTCATGTCCATCTTCCGGCGCGAGGTCAAGGCCTACTTCGGCTCGCCCGTGGCCTATGTCTTCCTCGTCGCCTTCCTGGTGCTGCTCGGCTTCCTCACCTTCTCGCTCTCCATGTTCTACGAGCGCCGCGAGGCCGACCTGAACTGGTTCTTCGTCTGGCACCCGTGGGTCTACCTGCTGCTCGTGCCGGCCGCGACCATGGCCGTCTGGGCCGAGGAGCGCCGCACGGGCACGATCGAGCTGCTGCTGACCCTGCCGGTGACGCTGGGCGAGGTGCTCCTCGGCAAGTTCCTTGCCGCCTGGGCCTTCATCGCCCTGGCGCTGGCGCTGACCTTCCCGATCGTGGTGACGACCGCCTGGCTTGGCGATCCCGATCTGGGGGCCGTCGCCTGCGGCTACATCGGATCCTTCCTGCTGGCGGGCGCCTGCGTCGCGATCGGCACGCTGATGTCGGCCCTGACCAAGAACCAGGTCGTCAGCTTCGTCCTGGCCCTGGCCGCCTGCCTGCTGCTGATCCTGGCGGGCTTCGAGCCGGTGACCAACCTCTTCGTGCGCTGGGCGCCGATGCGCCTCGTGGACGCCGTCGCCGCCTGCAGCCTGATGCAGCACTTCGACGCGCTCAAGCGCGGGGTGCTGGATCTTTACGACATCGCCTATTACCTGGGCGTGATGGTCTTCATGCTGACCACCGCCCATGTGGTCGTCAACAACCGAAAGGCGGCCTGAGCCCCGGCCGCCTGGGAGCCTGACAAGATGAAAGCGAAAACCAGTACCTTCTCCGCCTTCGGCAGTGGTGCCGCCGGCCTGCTGCTACTGCTCGTCATCATCGGCGCCGTCGTCGTGACGCTCGGCAATCTGCGTCTGCGGCGCGACTTCACAGCGGACAAGCTCTACACGCTGTCGGACGGCTCGCGCCGCCTCCTGGCCGGACTGCCGGAGGACGTGACCCTCAAGTTTTTCTTCAACCGTTCGTCGCCGGCCGTGCCGATGTTCGTCAAGTCCTACGCGCGCCAGGTCGAGGACCTGCTGAAGGAGTACGAAATAGCCGCGCAGGGACGGATCGTTGTCGAGACCTACGATCCCAAGTCCGATTCGGACGAGGAGGAGTGGGCCCAGCGCTACGGCATCCAGCCGCAGCCGACCGGCATGATGACGCCGCCGCTCTACTTCGGCATCGTGGCCGTCTCGGGCGAACGCGAGGAGACGCTGCCCGCGCTCACGCCTCAGGGCGAGGCCACGTTGGAGTACGACCTGAGCCGGCTCGTCTCGCGCGCCGCCACCGCCGTGCGCCCCGTCATCGGCGTCCTCAGCGACCTGCCGGTCATGGGCGCGCCACCCATGCAGCCGATGATGCGCCAGGCGGCGCCCCAGCCCTGGTACGCCATCCAGGAACTCCAGCGCGACTTCGAGGTCCGCACGGTCAGCCGCGACGCCGCCGCGATCGAGCCCGGCATCACCACGCTGCTCGTGATCCACCCGAAGAACCTGCCCCCCAGGACGCTCTACGCCATCGACCAGTTCGTCATGCGCGGCGGCCGGCTCGTCGCCTGTGTCGACCCGCTCTCGCTGGCCGACCTCAAGTCCCAGCAGCAGAACCAGATGGCGATGATGGGCATGGGCGGGCAGACCTCCTCGACCC
>CAYRPP010000242.1:0-3218 GCA_964426115.1 uncultured Lentisphaerales bacterium
CGACAATCTCCAAATCGGCCGCTGCGCGGCGGAGTATTTCATCGTCCGCGGCTACCGTGATTTCGCCTACGTTTCGGTACGCCCGCACAAGTTCTGCTGGCCGGAATACCGGTTCGAAGGCTTCAAGGAGTCCGTCGAAACAGCAGGTTTCCAGGTTCATCGGTTTAACGAGCGCGGCACGGATTACAAGAGCGCCGCCCGCGAGGATAGGGCGCTCGCCAAGTTTCTGTCGGCACTGCCGCGTCCGTGCGCCCTTCTCGCGGCCAACGACTCGCGGGCGCACCATATCCTCTCCGTGTGCCGTGAGGCCGGCATAAAAGTTACGTCCGACATCGCGGTGCTGGGCGTCGACAACATGCTTCATTTCTGCCTGTCGTCCTCGCCGAGCCTCTCCAGTGTGGATGTCGTCACCGTCACTACCGGAGAGACGTGCGCCGCCACGCTCGACCGAATCATGAGCGGCGAGCGGTTGTCTGAGTTCATTCCGGTCGGCTCGCTCGCGATCCACACGCGCGGATCGACGGAGGACTCGTCGCGCGACAACAAGGCGCTGGACGCAGCCCTCGCCTACATCAACGACCACATCGAAGAGGCTCTGAGTGTCCGCGACATCGCGAAAAAAGTCGACATACCCGTCCGCACGCTCTTCAACATCACCGACGCGCGTCTCGGCCACACTCTGAAACAGGAGATAATCTACCGCCGCCTCGAGGCGACCGCGGCGCGTCTGATTACGACCAACGACACCGTCACGGACATCGCCCTGCGCTACGCCTTCTCCGACACCGCCGCCTTCTCGAACGCCTTCCGCAGGCGCTACGGCAAAACTCCGACTGAATACCGCCGCTCCCTGCGGTAATGCCGCCGCCGCACCGAAGGAATGGATTCTCCCACAACAGCGGAAGGATCTATTATTGCCTGTTTTTACAACAATTTGCCTAAAATCATCAAGACATTCCATAAATTTTGTGTATAATTATTTGATACTCGTAATAGACTTTTTTGCACACTGAAAGGAACAGGATTATGAAGTCATCAAAGCTCATAATCGCGGTCGCGGCCCTTGTTTTCGGGGCCGTCACGGCGTCTCACGCCGCAACGTACTACGTCTCGGCCGACGGCAACGATAGTGACGGTCTCTCCTGGGCCAACGCCTTCCACACAATTCCCGCCGCGCTCGTTGTCGCGCAAAGCAACGACACTGTCGTGGTCACAAACGGCGTCTATTCCGCGCCCGCCGCCGACCAGTGCTGCGCCGTTCTCGACAAGGCCGTCACGCTCAGTTCCGTCAACGGCCCCGACTACACGATGATCACCAACGCCTTCGGAACCTCGTGCTCCACGACGATGGTCTACGTCGCCGCCTCCCATGCTGTCTTCAGCGGCTTCTCCGTCGTCGGCGCACGGCGCATCGCGATCGACCTCCTCGACTACGGAGAGGTCACGAACTGTGTCGTCCGCGACGCCGACACCGACACGAACCTCGGTTGCGCTTTTTCGCGCGGCCTCGTATCAATCCGGGGCAATGGTTGCGCCGCGCGTAACTGCCGGTTCATCAACAACCGGATTAAAAGCGGTGCGCCGACTCAAGTCGGAGTGGTCTATTTTTTACCGAACGGAGTCAACAACAGCGTGGGTTGGATGACGGGCTGCGTCATCACCAACAACTTCATCGGCGGTGGCGGCAGTGGTTATGAAAACGCGGTGGTGAAGGCCAGCCCCGCAGGCGGCAACATTGTCAGCGGAAAACTCCGGAACTGCCTGATTGCGGACAACGTCTGCTATTGGGGCTCAGCCATGAAGCAGGCGTACCAGGGATATCTCTATGCGGACAACTGCACGATTGCGAACAACCGCAACACCGGCTACAGCGGCGGCTACTGCACCGCAGGTTATATGAGCATGGGACGCGGCGCGCAGTTCAATAACTGCATTTTCTACAACAACCGCAACCCCGCGGGAGTCACGGATGTCGACCGACTGGATGGTTGGACTCACTATAATTGCCGTTTTGGAAACCCGACGACCACTTCCTACAACTGCACCAACGCACCGCCTTCCTTCGTGGACGAGACCGCCGGCGATTACCGCCTGAGGACGTGCGCGCTCGTGGACGCCGGCAAAAAGAGCCTCGTCCCGTGGGCGACGTCCGAGGGCGCGACCGACCTCGCCGGCGAGGCGCGCGTCATCGGCGACGAGATCGACATCGGCTGCTACGAATACAGGCCCGGCCCGCTCGACTGCTCCTTCGCCGCACCGTCCGCGGCGGTAGTAGCACCCGCTGCCCTCACGATTCCCGCGAGCGTCGCCGGCACCAACACCTACGGCCTCCACTACAAGTGGGAGGTTACCGAGACGACCGGCACGCTACAGGACGACGGCTACCCCGCCGATCCCGTCCTCTTCGACGGCGACGGCGACGGCTACGCTGCTCTAGAGCACACATTCGGCCCCGGCATATACACCGTCAAGCTCACGGTTACCAACTCCGTCGGCGAGACATCCTTCAACGAGGTTGCCGGCGCTGTCAACGTTATGCCGCAGACGATCCACGTCTCGTCCGCCGGAACCGAGACGTTCCCCTACGCCACGCCGGAAACGGGCTTCAAGACAATCTCCGCGGCTGTCACCGCCGCCGTTGCCGGCCAGACCGTGATGGTCGCGCCGGGCGACTACAACGAATTCGTCTATCTCGGAAAGGCGATCACGCTGGAGAGCAGCGGCGGCGCGGACGCCACCTCTATCCGTCCGACCGCCTTAGTCACGTACACCCTCGAGATTCAGAACCCGGGCGCCGTCGTCCGCGGGTTCACCGTTCACGGAACCTCGAAAAACACCTCCGACATCTACATCGCGCAAGGCGGACTCGTCGAGGACTGCGTTGTCTACGACCCACCGAGCAGCCTCGGCAACGGACTCGGCCGCGCCGTAATTATCAAGAACGGCACACTGCGCCGGAGCGTAATCCGCAATATCAAAATCAGCAACAGCGCCAGCTGGGCCGAGGCCTACTGTCCGATCTTTGTCGAAAGCGGCCTCGTCGACTCGTGTTTTATCACTAACAACACACTACGTATCGTGGACATCAGTCTGAATGCCGCCAAGTGTCTTTACGGCCTCATCGGGCTTTGGAACTCGTCGGCGGGGATCCGCAACACCCTCATCGCCGGAAACAGCGTGACCAACCTCAACTACCTCGTGAGGTGCAAAGGAGGCAC
>CAYRPP010000243.1:0-3210 GCA_964426115.1 uncultured Lentisphaerales bacterium
GGTCGCCGCGACCGCCCAGGAGAGCAGCGACATCAAGGTCGATGTCAACCTCTAATGAGTGTTGATGTTGTCCTTGCCGGGGTGGGTGGCTACGGTGCCACGCATCTGAATGTCATGCGTCCTGCAATCGAGCAGGGTGCCATGCGGCTCGTTGGTGCGATCGATCCTGCGGGTGACCGTGCCGCCGATTGGGCCGACCTCCAGGCGCGCGGCGTGCCGCTCTGGAAGGATCTTGATGCCTTCTGGGCCGCGGGCGTGCCCGCCGATCTGATCGTGGTCGCCACGCCGATCCAGTACCATGCCAGCCAGACCTGCGCGGCGCTGCAGCGGGGCCTCCCCGTGCTCTGCGAGAAGCCCGCCGCCGCCTCGCTGTCGGAGGTCCGGCAGATGATGGCCGCGCGGGACTGCGCCGGCCGACTGGCGGCCATCGGCTACCAATGGTCCTTTTCCACGGCCATGCGTCGGCTGAAGCGCGACATCGCGGAGGGCCGCTTCGGGCGCCCGTGGCGGCTGAGCGCCTGGGTCGCGTGGCCGCGGGACTCCGCCTACTACGGACGCAACGGCTGGGCCGGCCGGATCCGCGACGATGCCGGACGGCTGGTGAACGACAGCCCGGTCAACAACGCCACGGCCCACTACCTGCACAACATGTTCTTCGTCCTCGGCCTCGAGGGGCTGGGCTCCGCCGCGGCGCCCTTCACCCTCGCGGCGGATCTCTACCGCGCCAACACCATCGAGAATTTCGACACGGCCTGCCTGCGCCTCACCCTGGCGGACGGCGCCGAGATCCTCTTCTTCACCTCGCACGCCGTCGACCAGGGTAACCCGCCCACCTTCCGCTACGAATTCGAGCGGGGGACGGTCGCCTACGGCGCGCAGCCGGGCGGCGTGCGCGCCACGCTGGCGGACGGCACGGTGGTCGACTACGGCAGCCCCGACGCCGACGCGACGACCCGCAAGCTCATGGACACGCTCGCCGCCGTGCGGGACAACACCGGCGAGACCCCGTGCAGCCTCGAGGCGGCCGCCATGCAGACGCGCGTGATCGACGCGCTGCAGCAGATGACGACCCGCGCCCTGCCCGCCGCGTGCTGCCGGACGATGCCGGGCGCCAAGGGATCGTCGGTGCTGACCTATGTGCCCGGCCTTTTCGACGCGATGCGCCAGGGCTTCGAGCAGGGGCGGCTCTTTTCGGAGATGAACCTGCCCTGGGCAGTTCCCGCGCAGACGGTCGTCTCCCGCAGCGAAGCCTAGCCCCGCTTGATGCATGCGGGTTGGCGGCTGCTATTTCAAGCGGATGCGGAAGAAGCCCGAAGGTGACGCGGGATCGGGATGCCGGACAACCAGCAGCGTCCGCTCACTTAACGCCACCACGTTCGTCACCGTGCGCCAGGTCTGCCCCAGACGCGGCACCCACTGTATCTCGTACTCGCGTTCCGGCAGGCTGTCGAAGGCCAGCGTGATGCCCGCCAGCGTCATCCTGATCATCTCGGTGGAGAAGGGCGTCACCTGCACCCCGGATACTGTCCAATATTGGCCGACCTCGTCGAGCACCCCGAACTGATATATGCCGCCCACCACCAGGCCGGGCACCTGGAAGCGGCAGAACTGCTGCGCCCCAGCCTGAACCGCGTTTGTCCCGCTCCAGAGCACCGTGCCTCCGGGGCCGAGCAGGTACAAGACCACGTTTGCGTCCTGCTCCACATCGTGGGCCACGAACTCGACGAAGGCGTCGTCCGCCCCCCGGTAGGCCCGCAGGTCGATGGCCGAGCTCATCGGCCCGCTGCCCGTCATGCCGACGTTGACATGCACGTTGGTGGCCGACGTGATCGAGACCGGTATGATCATGTCGCTCATGGGTACGAGCTGGTTCCGGTTGGTGTCGCTTCCCCCCGGCAGAATGGTCACATGGTTCGTCTTGACCCAGTACATAACATCGTAGTCGCCGTCGGGCAGACTGCCGAACGCATAGTAGCCGCTGGCATCGGTGACGACCGGCGCCGCCACCCGGTTGGTAGTGCCGCCCTCCAGCAGCCGCACCGTGATGTTAGTCACCGGCTGATCCCAGGTATTGTAGATGCCGTTGTTGTCCTCCTCGTGGAAGACATACCCAAAAATGCTGCGAGGTTGATGTAGAACCAAGGGGTCGGGGGTAACCATGTCATAGTTGTAGTAGTCGTTGAACCAGTAGTATCCCGGAATCTCCTGGTCGCCCGTGGTGCCGGCCGGAATGGTCACATCGTAATAGAAGACAACGGGGTTCGGAAAAGTCATCGCCCCGAAACCAAAATAGTAAAAGGACCCCGTATCATAGAGTATAGGGTCTCCGTCTCCCCTGACGTTGCTCACGACCCATCCCGCCGGCACCTCTGGCCACCACATGAAATAGGTCAGCTGTCCCTCGTATGTAAATGTATTGGTAACCGTCACCGTCGAGGGAGAGCTGTAGAAATAGGAAGATGAATGAACGGCGGTTTCGCCGAAACTGGCTGCCGCGCACAAGACGACTATCGCGAGCAGGGGCAAGCATCCGCCACGCTGTAGACTATGTTTCATGATTGTTCCTCGCCTGCCGGCATGCCGTGCCTGCCAAATCGTGCTATTCAGGACCAACATCGTATCCATCCGGTGTGGCAACCGCAGGATCCATGACCAAATGATACCGGCCCAAGTAGGCGCCCGAGCCCGAACGGGAGAACTCGCGCACGCGTTGCGCCTCGAAGCCGCTGATCTTCCCGTCGGGAACCGGGATGCGGATGATGGGTGATACAAACGTTTCAAAGTCCCCGGTATGGAAATGAAGGTTGTTTTCCGCAGCACCGGAAACAAACCCGTCCGGGTTGATTACGGACACCGCGGTTTCATGATATGCCCCCAGATTGAGTCTTGGATACTCCATTGCGCGTTGCGCTTCATACCCGTCGATAATCCAGTCTGGCACCATGATCCGCTGGATCGGTGTGATCAGGGTCTCGAAATCGGCGCTATGATAGCGTTTCAGCAGCAGCGGCGGCGAAGCCGACGTGGCCAGCGTGCCGGGCACGCCCTCGAAGCCAAACGTCACGGCGGCGTTCAGGATGTTGGTCGGGAAGCCGCCGCCGGGCACGGCGAAAGTGTAGCTGAAGACCAGTGGATGCCCGGCGGTTCCAGGCGCAGTGAAGACGATGTTGGTGCCGTCGGTGACGGGCGCGCCGTCGCCGGTCACGGAGA
>CAYRPP010000244.1:0-3189 GCA_964426115.1 uncultured Lentisphaerales bacterium
GATCTCGGCGGTCAACTGTTGGATGTCCGCGTCGATGGCGGCCAGATCGCGCGGTGGCGTGTAGCGGTAGAAATGGCGTGCAAAATTGATCTCGTAGCCGACGCGTCCGATTCCGCCGTCCTGCCCGTCGGTGAAGGCCCGGTTGATCCAGGCGTCCGGCACATGGGGCGCCACCTCGCGGTCGAAGTAATTCAGGACGGCCTCGGTCAAGGGGACGTTTTCGGAGTCGCGCAGTTCGGTGTCTGGCTCGTACTCCACGATGTCCGCCAAGGCGGCCGCGCGTTTCACGGCCCCGGATACGGCCTCCCCGACCGCCGCGGCGTAGATCCCCAAGCGCGGATTCGCCAGTTCCGCCGTCTCGCTGGCGTTGACCGTCTTCCGCTTCGCGACCACGGGATCGGCCGTACCGTCCTTCTCGCTCAGCGCGCCCAGGATCGCCTTGCGCAGCGGTTTCGGCACCTTTACATCCGCGCCGACGAAAGCCGTGTCCAGCAGGCGTTCGAAACGTTCCTGGTTTTTCACCAGGTCGCCGGGGATGCGCTGTACCGCCCTCAGGATTGCCTCCTGCAAGGCCTGACCCGATTCGATCTCCTTCTTGCGATCGCCGGGCTTGTGCTTCCTGCTCTCCGCCAGTCGGGAGAAAGCGGCCAGCGCCCGGATGCGCGCCACCCGTTCGGGCGTGACGCCGAAGTTGAGCCTCAGCGGGCGTTCGATCTGGATCTGCCGGTAGCCGAACACGCGGGAGTCGAGGATCTTCACGTTCTCCGCATCGGCGTACTTCCGGAAAAGGCTGAGGATCGCTGTCCGTTGCGCATCGGCGATCTCGCGCCGCTTGTCGCCCAAGGATCGCCGCATGGGGGCGAAGTAGGCTTCACCCGAGGCGTCGAGCAGCATCACCTTGCCGCGCGCCTTCTTCGGCTTGGCGTTCGTCAGGACCCACAGGTAGGTCTGTATCCCCGTGTTGTAGAACATCTGCTCCGGCAGCGCGATGAGAGCATACAGGTGGTCGCGCTCCAGCACCCAGCGCCGGATGTTGCTCTCGTCACTGCCAGCGTCGCCGGTGAACAGGGGGGAGCCATTCATCACGATCCCGATGTAGCTCGCCTTGCCATCCGGGTTCATGTGCGCCAGCATGTGTTGGAGAAACAGCAGTTGGCCGTCGCTGACACGCGGCAGCCCGGCCTTGAACCGTCCGCCGCCGGCCGTAGCGGCCTCTTTCTCCACCGCATCCTTGTCGGCCTTCCACTCGTAGCCGTAGGGCGGGTTGGCGAACTGGTAGTCGAACCCGCGGCCGGCGAACGCGTCGGCGGCCAGCGTGGAGCCCAGCACGATGTTGTTCGCGTCGGCCTTGCCCGGCTCGGTCACGAGCATGTCCGAGCGGCAGACCGCCCACGTCCGCGGGTTGATCTCCTGTCCGAAGAGGTCGACCTTCGCGCTCGGATTGATCGCACCGATCACCTCGCGTGCCGTCGAGATCATCCCGCCGGTCCCGCAACAGCAGTCCGCCACGGTCTTTGGGATGTGCGGTGTCGTCAGCCCGTCGTCGAGTGAAAGCGTGAGTTCGACGAGCAGCGTCACCACGTCGCGGGGCGTGTAGTGCTCCCCGGGGTTCTCGTTCAGATCCTCGTTGTACCGCCGGATCAGGTGCTCGAACACGCCGCCCATGTCGGTGTTGGTGAGCCCTTCTGGGTTGGCCTCGGCGTCATAGGGCGCCAGGTTGATGCGGCTCTTCTCGTTGAACCGCTGCATCACCTGGTACAGCCGGTCCACCTCGTCCAGATCGCGTATCACATCGTCGAAGCGAAACCGCTGGAAAATTTCCCGTACATTGGCGGAGAACCCGGCGATATACTGGCGCAGATTCACCTTGAGCTGCTTCGGGTTCTGATCCAAAAGCGAGTCGAAGGTGAAGGACGAGGTGTTGTAGAATGCAAACCCTGTCGCCTTGCACAGCGGCTGGTCGCGGTTCTCCAGCCCCTTGTCCTTGAATTTCGCGTTGAGCCGCAGCACCGCCTCTTTTGTCGGCGCCAACGCGTAGTCCAACCGGCGCAGCACCGTGAAGGGGAGGATGACGTTCTGGTGTTCGCTCTTCTTGAACGCGTCCCGCAGCAGCTCCGCGATCTGCCACAGGAACTCCACCACCTGCCCGTGTTTCTGTTGGTCGGTCATGCTCTTCACCTCACCCTCGGATACAACGCTCACGCCTCGTTTGAGCTGGTGCAATTGACAATACGCGTAGTTCATGTTGCATGAAAGTACAGAATATGTATATAATAATAACTGATCTGCTATGTATGAATCTGTCTTTAACCGCAAAGGGATCTCGTTAGAGCGCCTTCGCCGCTTTTGCGAGGTCGCTGACGCCGGCTCGATAGCCGATGCCCGGGATCGCCATCGCCGGGCGCAGCCATCGTACAGCCGCGATATCGCCGCGTTGGAGTCCTATTTCGGCTTTGCGCTGTTTGGCCGCGAGCCCGGTTCCGCCCGCTCCGGTCGCCACATGGCCGGCCTCACGCCCCAGGGGAGGGCTCTGCAAACACTGGCCACGGACATCCTCCACCGCTTGGAGGAGTATCGTGACTTCACCGACACGCCCCACCGGCTTCGCCTCGGCGGGGGCGAAACCGTCATGCAGTGGATTGTCAGCGCCCACGCTCAGGCATTGGTCGACCACTTCCCCCACACGACCGTGGAAATCTGCAACATTGCCACCCAGGAGGAGACCGTCGCCGCCCTGCGTGACGGCCGCCTGGACTTCGCCATCGTTGATGAGGCGGCCATCGCGGACGCGCCCTTCCGTCCGCGTGCCATCCCGCTCGGCTCGCTCTCCTTTGCCCTCTACTTCAACCGACAGACCCTCGCGGATACATCCCGCCGCAACCGCAACCGCCTGTTGTCCCAGGTGCCGTGGGTCGCGCTGAGGGATGCGGATCGCACAGCCGCCGACGCCATCGCCGATCTCGGCCAGCGCAACATCCCCGTGCATCTCGCCGCGACCCTCACCACTTTCCGTCAGGCCGCCGCCGTCCTGAAAGGGCGGAATCTTGCGGCTCTTTTCCCGACCGTGGCCGAGCGGGACATGGACGCTCTCGGGTTCGAGAGATTGGATCACCCGTCTTTGCGCAGCGTGAAGGTGCCCATCACGCTCCTTTACAGCGAGGATCAACAGCCTCAACGTCCCTACCTGCA
>CAYRPP010000245.1:0-3150 GCA_964426115.1 uncultured Lentisphaerales bacterium
GGCGGCGCAGGGTGCCGGGCCGCACAGCAACAGAACGGTCACCGCCCCAGTCCAGAATGTCGCGTGGATCGGCATGCCACGGAAGCTTTCAAATCCAAAGAAATATTAGAACCATGCGGGCAGTAATGGGTCAGTGGCGCAGGGGTGTGTGAGAGAAGTGCATGGCTTGTGGGCGAAACGGATCATCGGGCGTCGGAATGGTACCCGGGGCTGAAGCCCCTAGGTTGCTTCCGCCTGAAGGCGGTACTCTGGCGGAGAGATGCCTGGGACGGACTTCGCGCCAGAGTACCGGCTTTAGCCGGAAGCTTGTGAGGGCCTTCAGGCCCGGGTACGTGGGGAAAAGCGTGTCGCCGGATCATCTTCTTTGGTCTCGGGACCGCCCGCTTCTCCATGCGCCCGGCATCACACCCTACGCCACTGACCCCTTACTCCGATAAAGAAAATGACGTTGCCATGCAGCTTACGGTGGCAGAAAAACGGTGGTTTGTCCAGATGAATGTGTTTACGCCCTAAAATGCGAGCGATGTGAGGCTAAAGAAAAAACCGTGGCCGCGGTGCGTCTTCCGAAAATAACGTTTTGACGTCGTAGCGTCATGACGCTACAATGTTTGGCACAAGGGAGACGCACCATGACGACACTGACCAAACGGTCGACGGTTTACCTTGAGCCAGACCTGCACCGGGCTCTGCGGCTGAAATCCATTGAAACTTCGCGATCCGTTTCGGATTTGCTCAATGACGCCATCCGGAGCGAACTAGCTGAAGATGCCGGGGATTTGGCGGCATTTGACGCGCGCAAGAACGAGCCGACGATAGGCTTCGAGGACTTCGTGAAGGAACTCAAGCGCCATGGCAAGCTATGAGGTTCGCCTGCGCAAGTCGGTATTCAAAGATCTCGATCCTATCCCCAAACGGGATGTTCAGCGGATTGTGGCGTCCATCGCCGCCTTGGCTGACAATCCACGTCCACCTCAGGCAATGAAACTTTGCGGGGCGGAGAAGTACCGCCTCCGATGCGGGGTGCACCGAGTGCTGTACGAGATTCAAGACAACGTTCTTCTGGTGTGTGTCGTCAAAGTCGGGCACCGCAAGGATGTGTACCGAGACTGAATCGAATCAGCCCTGTTTTCTATTCCGATGCCGGATGAGCCGTGCCGCAAGGTGGAAGAGGTGGCCGAAGAGCCGTACCGCCACGAAGTAGAGCCAGACCACCGGCCGCGCGGCGCCGTCGGACCGCATCCGGTCGCGGAAGATCCTGTCGCCCCACCGCAGCACGGCGCGCAAGCTCCAGCCGGACGCCGCGGCGATCGCCTCGGAGAACTGGTAAACCGCGTCGTGCAGACAGCTCGCCAGCCGCGTGCCCGGCAGGTCGGGTGCGCAGGTGCAGCCGTCCCAGGCGTAGCCTGCGCGGACGCGGATGCGCGTCCCGGCCCCGTCGCGTTCGATCACCAGCCACGGGTTCGAGAAGCGCGGCGCCGCCGCGTCCGCGACACCCTGCTCCAGATCGTTCTCCAGCGTGTATTTCCAGGTGGCCATACCGCCATCATATCTTGCGTGGGCGTCCGCGCGGGCGCTTGGGCGCAGGCGCGGCGGGTGCGGGTGTCTCCGTCACGGCGTTCTTGCGCGGGCGTCCGCGCGGGCGCTTGGGTGCGGGCGTCTCCGGCACGGCGTTCTTGCGTGGGCGTCCGCGTGGGCGCTTGGGCGCAGGCGCGGCGGGTGCGGGCGTCTCCGGCACGGCGTTCTTGCGCGGGCGTCCGCGTGGGCGCTTGGGTGCAGGCGCGGCGGGTGCGGACGTTTCCGTCACGGCGCTCTTGCGCGGTCGGCCGCGCGGACGCCTGGGAAGCTCGCCGGCCTGTGGCGGTGGGACGACGGCAGCAGTCCGCGGCGCAGCCTGCGTCGGCGCGGCGGCGTCGATCTCGACGCCGAAGACATCCGAGAGATCCTCCGCCACCAGCGCCTCGGCGACCTGGCCGGGCGCCGCGACGGGCGCCGCGACGATGTTGGTGATCAGGTCGGCCGAGTCGGCGCCGCGCAGTAGGAAGAGCAGTTCGGGCTGCGTGTCGAGGCGGTTGCCGATGCCGTACATCACGGCCGCGATATGCTTGCACATGCCGGCGCTGTCGGGACACGAGCAGGTGAAACCGATCTCCGCGGGCCGCGGAAAGAGTCCCGTCTCCTGGCCGGTCATCACCTCCATGACTTCGTTCGAGAGGCGGCCCTGTAGCAGCTCGATCATCGAACCGATGCGCCCGGTGCAGGCCTGGCAGATGGCCTTCCATCGATCCACCGCGACCGGTGTGATGTTGATGGACACGCGGTAGAGCGAACTGCCCATCACCCGCGCGCGCACCGCGCCGCGTTCAATCTGCAGGTCTATGACGCTGTTGCTGCGGACATAGGAGCGGCCGCGCGGCAGACGGTTGGAGTAGTCGTGGTAGGACTCGACGTTCTTGCACCAGGCCTTGCCCCAGAAGGTCGCGGCGATGGCGAAGCCCTGCAGGACGACGGGCGAGAGCTTCTGGCCCTTCTTCTCCAGCGCCTGCTGCTTGCTGGCGGCGTCGGCCATGCGCTCGGACTTGCTCTTGACCTGGGGGAAAATGCTGTAGCGGTCGTAGCGGTGGCGGTAACCGTAACGGCTCATGGGTGATTCCTCGGGCGGTTGTCGGACAAAACTCAGAACGAGCGGTTATCTTACTCCCCGGCGGCGGCGAGGTCGAGCGCCACAAAGCGCAGCAGCTCGTCGTCGCGCATCTCGGTCAGCAGCGTCTCGCCGCCGCCCTCCAGCAGCTCGTCGGCTAGACCGCGCTTTTCGGCCAGCATGGCGTCGATCCGCTCTTCCACCGTGCCGCGACAGATGAAGGGATGCACGATCACGTTCTTCTTCTGCCCGATGCGGAAGGCGCGGTCGGTGGCCTGGTTCTCGACAGCCGGATTCCACCAGCGGTCGAAATGCACCACGTGCGACGCCTGGGTAAGGTTCAGTCCCGTGCCGCCGGCCTTGAGCGACAGGACAAAGAAGGGCGGCCCCTCGTCGCGCTGGAAGGCGGCTACCAGCTCGCGGCGCCGCGCCACCGGCGTGGCGCCGTGCAGGATAAGCCCCGGCTGCCGGAAGACCGTCGCCAGGAAGGCGGCCAGCGGTTCGGTCATCTC
>CAYRPP010000246.1:0-3142 GCA_964426115.1 uncultured Lentisphaerales bacterium
TCGTGACGGAGTTGGTGACAGCGGGATAGTCGGAGGACTCCGTGACGGAGGTTTCGGTGCGGCAGCCGTCGACGCCGTAGACGGTCGAGCGGGTTTCGCGCTTCCACTTGCCGTCCCAGAACTGCTCCTCGACGGGGGCGGCGCCGGGCGGATATTCGGTACGGAACGACACATAGGAGGGGGCGCGTAATGCGTTGTGCAAGACACAACGGACAACGTCGGTCTCGCGCTTCAGTACGTCGTTGTAACGTCGCGCATATCGGCAAAACATTGCTTTCATGATGCGTGTACGCCTAGATCTGCTGTGTTTTTGCCTCTTGGTATCTTCGCTATCAACATGATTTTAGCAGGTCACAATCGTTAATCATTTTCGCGATCAAACTTAATTCTTTTCCAAACCAAAAATGCTGTAATTATCAGTAAATAAAACAAATATATAAGACCAATCCAATTTGATAACGCTACATCTAATCCGTCATTCAAAAAACGATAACCGATATATCTTAAAATTAGCGCAGCTACAAATGGCAGACAGACAGCTATAACAATTCTCCGGCTGACCTTAAATTTTGTTCGTTTAGACTGCATCAATTCGCTCCTTTTTCATCAACAAACTTCACACTAAACGCTGTTCCTTTGCCAGAAACCGACCGCAACCAACCAGCTTTGGAAACGTTTCTTTTCCAATCTTTGCTGCCGGCGTGTGTATAACATGCTACAAGATGCAGTTCATTAATTCCTTGTATTGTATATTTTCCAGGAGAAATGCTTCCCATAGTTCCGCTAAGCCCTGTCAACCATCCGCTTTTACCATGTCCAATATAGGCATATTTGTAGAGATCAAGGTCGGCGAGATGATTTAAAATTAACTGCGAAGTCGTTGTCCATTTTCCAGAATACTTAACGTTAAGTTTCTCTTCACCCCATCGTTGTTCAAGACCACTTTTGTATGCCATTAACTCCCAGCCAAGCAACCCCCAAGTATATGTGCTAACATCAATATACGCTTTATTAGGAACAGTGAATTTTCTCCGTGAGGTCATTGGCTTGCTTGCGCTTAATCCTATCAGTGTCTCACCGGCAACAGGCTTTAACCAAAGCGCGAATTTGTCGGCAGACAATCCGATTATTTCGGCTAACTCCGTAATCGTTTCCCCGCAATCACATGTTGCTTCAGCGCGATCCTGGTAGTTTCTGTCAACTATCCATAAACCATTATAATCGAACATTGATATGCAATTATTTATAACAAAACCATATAAGCTTTGAGGATCGATCTCGCCTTCTGGATCTCTAGTGAGCCAGCGCCCAATCTGCGGACTATACGGTCGTAACTGGTACATGACCAGCCCGGTCTCGGCATCGTGGTATTTGGTCGAAAACCGGAAGGCGAAGGTGCCGGCGAGGACGCCGGATTGGGTGGTGATCTCGCCGAAGGGCGAGTACTCGTAGTGCGCCACGACCGTGCCCGCGGCGTTTACATAATCCGTAACGTTTCCGTTTGCATCGTAGCAGGGGTAGAATGTTCCGTCCTGACGGATGACCGCAAGAAGACCGCCGACGCCGCCAGCCCCCTGCATGGTGCCGCTCAAGTCGAGCCCCCATACATAGCACGTCACGTTGGTCGCGCCCGTCTGACGGTCGACGTCGATCTGCGCCGCGATGTTCCATCCATCCCAGATGAAGTGTGTCACTTTGGCGGCGGCGGTCTTGGTCACGCGGCGGTTCATGTAATCGTAGGCGTTCGTGACAACGGGGATTCCATTGGACGCGACGCCTGTCAGTCGGTTTTCGGCATCCCAGGTGTAGGACCAGGCGCCGTTGGCCACCATGTTTCCGTCGGGGTCGTATGCCGGGGATGTCTCCCGCGGAGGCGCGGAGGCGCGGAGTATGTTGGTGTATTGATTGAGGGCGTTGGCGAGGTACGCCGTGCCGACGCCGTCATTGGTGGCTGCGAGGCGGTTTCCGATGTCGTCGAAGACATAGCCGTAGGTGTTCGCGCCCATGGCCGCACCGGTGACCTCGGAACGGCGGTTGTAGGCAAACACGTTCGTCAACGCGCCGTCATCGACGCGCCGTGTGCGGCGCCCAGCCGCATCATTGTCGTAGAGGAACGTCGAGACTGGCACGCCGTCCGCATGGTTGGAAACCGCCGCGACTAGGTCGCGGCAGGACTCGTACGTGCGCGACCAGCCGGTTCCCGAGTCGTTCGTCATTCCCGACACAAGTTGGAATCCATCCAGATACGCGTACCGAAACACGTTGGTCACGCCGTCGCAAACGAATGTCACGGCATCGTGACGGCCGATGGCGTCGTAGCCGTAGCGGACGGAAGACGCCGGACTGTCGGGGATGCCGAGATCGAACCCCGCGTCGCGTCCCAATTCGTCGTAGACGCGCACGATCACGGCCTGCGAGTTGGTCTCGGCGGCGAGCCGCCCCAGAAAGTCGTATGTGAAGGTACGCGAGCCGGTTCCGTCATCAACGCGGGTAAGGCGTCCGGCCAGATCGTAGGTGTTGGTGACGGAGGGTGTGCCGCTGGAATAGTCTGCGTTCCAGATGCGACCTGCGCTGGAGTCCGCATAACCGTAGGACGTCGTGACGCCCCGCGCCCACGTGCGAGAGGCGGGCCGGCCGTCGGGCAGGTAGGCATGCACCGGCCCCAGACCGTCCGCATGGACCTTGTTCGTCACAAGTCCCGCCTGGTCGTAGTACCAGCGGGTGGTGTCGGGCTGGCCGGATTCGTCGCGCCAAGTGCGCAACTCGGTCTGCCGGCCGTCGGCGTCGCGCACGACCGCGGTCGGGTAGGCCGCGCCGCCGGTGCGGTAGGGATTGTCGCCGGCGTCGAAGTGGCGGACCGTCTGGTTGCCGAGCGGGTCGGTTTCCGTCACCGCGTATGCTCCTGCGGGCGCCGGCAGCGGCTGGCGCACCGTCCATGCGTTCGTATAGGCCACTCCGCCGCAGACCTGGACCGAGGTGGACGGCGTGCCGTCGGGATGGTAGGACGAAAGCGTCTGAAGTGTGCGCCCTCCGGCCGCGCGCGTGACGGCGGACTGCCGCGCGAATCCGTCGTACGCGTAGGCGGTTTCCGCACCCGCAGCGTCCGTGCAGCCGACCGTGCGGCCGTACAACGAGACGGAGG
>CAYRPP010000247.1:0-3109 GCA_964426115.1 uncultured Lentisphaerales bacterium
AGACCCTCGTTGAGCGCCGCGATATAGTTCTCGATGGCCTGGACGACGCCCACGCTGCCCAGTCGCGTCTCGCTCGCCAGTGCGGCGACGTTCTCGAAGGCAAAATAGGGATTCACAGCCGTCGCGCCATAGCCGAGCAACAGAGCCAGATGCATGACCTCGCGCGGTTCGGCCGACTCGACCAGCAGACCGGCGGAGGTACGGCGGCCAACCTGGATCAGATGACGGTTGACCGCCGAGACCGCCAGCAGAGCGGGAATGGGCGCAAAGCCTTCCGGCAGGTCGCGATCGCTTAGAATCACGAGGGCCTTGCCGCCGGTCACGGCGGCCTCCGCCTCGTCACAAAGCCGTTCCAGCGCCTGCTCCAAGCCACCGGAACCCCCTTCGACCGGAAAACCCATGACCAGCGTGCATGCGCGGAAGCCCGCGACCGCCGACGCGCGTAGCAGATCAAGATCATGGCTTGTCAGCAAGGGGTGCCGCAACTTGATGAGCCGCGCATGGCTGGGGCGCTCGTCCAGAATGCCGGACGGATTGCCAATGAACGTCATCAGCGACATCACCAGTTCCTCGCGGATCGGATCCATCGGTGGGTTGGTGACCTGTGCGAACAACTGCTTGAAGTAGGCGTACAGCAGTTGCGGCTGTTCCGAGCAGACGGCCAGGGGGGCGTCGTGCCCCATGGAACCGACGGCCTCGTGACCGCAGCCGGCCATCGGGGCCAGGATATCCTGGAGATCCTCGCGGGTGTAGCCGAAGAGACGTCGGCGTTGCAGGAGCGTGGCAGTATCGGGTGTGAGGGTCTGGACGGCGCCGAAAAGGCCCTGCACCGCGATACGGTGCTCCTCGACCCATCGGCGGTACGGCTGGCGCCGCGCGACGAGGCTCTTAATCTCCGCGTTGCCGAGGAGCCTGTGGCTGACGAGGTCGGCCACCAGCATCTGGCCAGGCCGCAGGGCGCCACGCTCGGCGATCGACGCCGGCACGAGGTCGAGCACGCCGCTTTCGGAGGCCAGCACGACGAGACCGTCGTGCGTGACCGCGTAGCGTGCCGGCCGCAGACCGTTGCGGTCAAGCAGGGCGCCGACCTGCTCGCCGTCGCTGAAGACCACGGCCGCGGGACCATCCCACGGTTCCATCAGGCCGGCATGGTATTCGAAGAACCCCCGGATGTCTGGCCCCATCGGATAGCGCTCGCCCCAGGCTTGCGGCATCAACATCATCATGGCGTGGGGCAGGCTGCGGCCGGCGCGGAATAGCAGTTCCAGCACGTTGTCGAGAGCGGCTGAATCACTGCCGCCGGGCTCGATGACGGGCGGCAGTTTCGCGACGTCCTCGCCCAGCAGGCCGCCGCCAAGGGCGCCTTCACGCGCCTCCATCTGGCGCACATTGCCGCGCAGGGTGTTGATTTCCCCGTTGTGGGCCAGATACCTGAAGGGCTGGGCGCGTTCCCAGGAGGGGAAGGTATTGGTGCTGTAGCGCTGATGCACGACGGCCAGCGCGGTGGTGAAGGCCGGTTCCCGCAGATCCGGATAGAAGCCGGCAGCCTGGCTCCCCATCAGCATGCCCTTGTAGACGATCGTGCGGCACGAGAGGCTGGCGACATAGAAGCGGGTCTCGTCCCCAAAATGCGCGCGCACGTCGCGTTCCATGCGCTTGCGCGCCACAAAGAGCCTGCGATCGAGCGCGTCCAGGGCCAATCCGTTGCCATCCACGAAGGCCTGCAGGATCGCGGGGCGGCTCGCCCGTGCCTGGGTGCCCAGCACCTGGTCATTCACGGGCACTTCACGCCACCATAGTAGCGGCAGCCCTTCGTCCGCGAGAATGCCGGTAACCAGGCGCTGGCAGTCGCCGCGCCCACCCGCATCGGACGGCAGGAAAAACATGCCGACGCCATACCGTCCCGCCGGCGGCAGGCAGGCTGGATGGCGAGACGCGGCCAGCCGGCGGAACCAGGCGTCAGGGATCTGGGTCAAAATGCCGGCACCGTCGCCGGTCGCCGGATCGCTGCCCGCGGCGCCACGGTGCAGGAGGTTCCGCAGGATGGCAATCCCCTGCTCCACAAGCTCGTGCGATGCCTGACCGTCGAGCCGCGCCAGGAAACCGACGCCGCAGGCGTCGTGTTCGAAGGCCGGATCGTAGAGTCCCTGGGCGCGCGGCGCCGTCGGCCCCGTGGAAGACGCGGCGCGCCGCTCCGGCAGAGGAGACCGCCGGGCGGGCCCGGGATTGTCGCTGTCCTGTCGCATGGTGTGTATCCTTGCCCTCCCTGACGCACCCCACATGCCATCTCCTCAGCAAGCCGCACCAACACCGCACTGGCGCACGAAAACCGGCTTGGGCCGACCCGTCGCCGACAGAACTGTCGCGCCGCCCAACGGGAGGGCAACAAAGATGTCGCCCCGCGCGAACACGCCCGGCTGAAGCTCATCTGAGACTTGAAAAGGGGACGGTCGAAGCGTTACGATGGCGGCATGTCTTCGGATCCCTTATCCAGCGGGCAGGTCCACAGTGCCGTCGCGTCCGGAACGAAAGTGCCGCCCGATCCCGCCACCGAGTGCGCCTCTCACGAGATGGCGGTGCTCTACGCGGTCTCGCAGGCCCTGATGCGCCGCCAGGAGATTTCTGGCCTGCTGCAGGACGTGCTGGATGTGTTGGACCGCGAGAAGCGGATGACCAATGGATGCCTGACCCTGCGCAAGCCGGACAGCGATGTCTTTGCGATCGAGGCCTCGCGCGGGCTCACCCGCGAGGAGGTCTGCCGCGGCACCTACTCGCCGGGCGAGGGCATCACCGGCACCGTGGCCGCCACCGGCCGACCGCTGGTCGTGCCGGACATCAGCCGCGACCCGCGGTTCCTGAACCGGACCCGCGCGCGCACCGGCAAGACCTCGGCCTTCCTCTGCGTGCCGATCATCCACCGCGGCCGGGTGGTCGGCACGATGAGCGTCGACTGCGAGAACCCCTCCGAGCGCGACCTGCAGTCCAACCTGGCCTTCCTGATGCTGCTGGCGAACCTGCTGGCCGAGGCGGTCTCGGCGATGCGCGACCACATGGCCGAGCGCGAGGCCCTGATGGCCGAGAACAACGGCCTGCGCCGGCTGCTGGGCGA
>CAYRPP010000248.1:0-3089 GCA_964426115.1 uncultured Lentisphaerales bacterium
GTGATCGCCGCCGTCGTGCTTGCGGCGCCGGCGTTGGCGATCGTGGCCGAGCCGCTCGCGACCGTCCAGTTGGCGAAGGTGTGGCCGGCCGACGGCGTGGCCGCGATGCCGGTCGGCGCGCCCTTAGTCACCACCGTCGCGCCCGCGGGCGCGGCCGTGCCGCCCGTGCCCGCCACGACCGTCAGCGTCGTGTCGTCCTCCGCCTCCGTGGCCGCGACGTTCATGCTCGCAAAACCGGTCCCGGAGCAGGTGATCGTCGCCGCGTCGTCCGCCGCGTCGGCGTCCTGCGCCGCGGAGAGCGTCACCGTCCGCCAGGTGTTCCAGTTCGCCGTCGTGAACGACAGGCTCGCACCGCTCGCGACCGCGATGTCGGCGTCGCCCGCGGATCTGGCCACCGACACGGTGATGCCCGCTGCCGGCTGCGCCGAGAGCTTCACCTGGAAAGTCGCCGTCCCACCTTCGGGGACACTGACCGACTGGGTGCTGACGATGATGGTCTCGTTCACGTCGTTGACCGTGATCGTGAAGGCCTCCTCGTACCACAGCCCCCCCTGGTCGGTCGTGCGCACGCGCACGCTGTAGCTGCTCTTGGTCTCGAAGTCGGGGCTCGCCGTGATGCGCAGGCTGCTGCCGCTGATGTTGAAAGCCGCGTTGTCCGTGCCGCCCGCCCCGGCGACTAGCGTGTAGGTGAACGTGTTGCCCGCGTCGGGATCCGTCGTCGAGAGCGTGCCCACCGTCGAGTTGGCCGCCACGTTCTCGTTGATCGAGGATGCCGACAGCGCGATGTCCGTCGGAGCTAGGTTGACGCCCGGGGGCGCCGGCAGGCGCGGCACGCCTGATCCGTATGTGTTGTCCTTTCCTGCTGTGCCGAGGTCGTACACATGCGTCTCGATATACTGCTTGATTTGAGACTGTGTGAAGTCCGGATACGCGCCTTTGACCAGGGCTGCCAAGCCGGCAATGTGCGGTGTGGCGGCTGAAGTGCCCCCGAAATCTTCGCTTCCGTAAGAGACGGTCGTGATGAAATCCGGCCCGCAGATATCGGGCTTTATGACGGCCGACCCGCCTGTGAATGCGCGATTGTTTGGCCCGAGTGAAGAAAACCACTCTATGGGGCCTGTCGTGTACGAGGCATGGTCTATCGCACCGACCGTGAAGGCGGAAGCTGTGTCTCCGGGGATGCATATGCTTCCCTGTGCGGGCGTGGAGTAATTCCCGTAACCGAAATATTCGGGCTCAACACCGTAGTAGCGGAGAATGAAACTGGGAGAAGCCGTTGCGCCGATCTTCAGGACGCCAACCGCGTACTGCGCTGCCACCGTTGTCCGGTAGAATATTTCCTCGTACGGGTAACTGGTCGCATCGCCGTCCTGGGTGTCCTCGCTTGCCGCCACGGGTGTCCACCCTGAACCAGTATTCCGGAAGAGACGCAGGTCAAAGTCCTGGCTTGTGATTGGCCACTGGTTCCATATCAGGTAGATATCGATGTAGGTGTCGGCGGGTATTGTGGTCGATCCGCCGTACCAGAGAATGTTAAGGTTGCCCTGGCTTGAGTTCCAGTCCAACCAGTTGTCTGGTGTCCCATCGTCACGCCAGTCAATGAGGGTGTGTTGGTACTGCTCGTTGCCGGCGGCACTGACCCACAGGATGTCAGCGGCGGTAGCCTGGTCGACGGCGGTGGCCGGATGGTTGGCAGCCGTCGTGAACCAGTTCTCATATGCGATGCCGTCATGGAAGTTCAGCGCGTCCCAGCCCAGGGAAAGGGACACGACCTTGATTCCCTGGGCGATGCAGTAGTCCTTGACGGTGATCAAGTCCGTGGCGTCGTCGACTTTGATCAGGTACATTTGGGCCTGTGGTGCCATGTCGTATACGACTTCGGCACACGCACTCCCGTGGCTGCTGGAACCGGAGGTCATGCCGCTGGCCGTGTAATTGACTTCCGTCGCGGCAGCGGGAATCTCGTCCTGCGCCTTGAGCGTCGCCAGATTGGCAAATCCAATGTCAACAACGGCCACTTTTACGCCTGATCCGCGGAAGCCAGCCGTATGCCACGCGTTGGCCAGCGTGGTTGATACCCCCTCGGTTGTTGTGACGTTCTTTTCGCGCGGCGGCAGAACGCTGCGGATGCGTGAAACAGCGGGCAATTGCGCCGCGGCGTCGAGCCGATCAATAGCAATGCCGGCCTTGACCGTATCCGGGCCGGAGCGAACAACCGCGGCTCCGGCGGCCTTGATCGCGCTTTCAAGTTGCGCCATTGTTGTGCCCGGGGAAGGATAGGCAATGACAGCGACATCCTCCCCGTTTTCCGCAAGGGTTGCTTTCTGGGAAACAAGTTGTCTCACGGCAGCGGCTTTTCCCTGTTCGCTTGCCGTTTGCCAAGCCAAGCGTAGCCGCCGGTCGAGTTTTCTGGCTGGAAATGGGTAACGTTCATCTGCCCACAGTTCCTGTTTCTCCAGTCCGGTCTTCTTCGCTACGTCCATGGTCATGGCTGCAACGGTGGCGCGGTTCTCCTGGTTCAGGAGTCTGGCGTGGCCCCGCGTCTGTCCGAAGGCAGACTCGGCGCCAAGGCATCCGAGCAGCAGGAGTAAGGCATGCAGATTACCGAAGTGGAATCGCCTGGCAGAAGGCTGCCCTTCGAAGCAAACGTCGAGTTCTGCAGGCGACGCATCTGATTGTCCCGATTCTCTTGCGCTCACTTGTGCGTCCTCGTTTTTCGGATTGGCTGCGAACATCGCCTAGCCCGCGCCATTGGTTGTTGTTGGCTGCCTGGTCGGCAGATAGCCAACTCCCGGAACGGCGGCAATTATCCTACGGTGAAGGGAATGCGGCAATCCCTTTTGCGCCGAGCGCCAGGCGCAGCAGCAGCCAGAAACCCAGGCAGGCGGGAAGCAGCGGCCAATAGGCCAGCAGCCGCGTCCAGGCCGTCGCGCGCCGCGCCTCGAAGACCACCCGCAGCGTCCCCCCGCCCGTGTTGAGCAGGGCGCGGTGCAGCCGGATCTCGCGGCCGTGCTCGGGCATGGCGATGCGGATGGCCGTCGCCGCGGTCGCCGCCTGCACCTGCTGCTCGACCATCTTGTCGGCCACGC
>CAYRPP010000249.1:0-3088 GCA_964426115.1 uncultured Lentisphaerales bacterium
GGGGTCGGGCTTCATCGTGCGGTCGATCTGCTCGAAATTGATCCACTGCTTGCCGACAAGCTCGAAGTCGATGTAGGCCCGGCGTGCGGCGAAATCGAGCACCTTGCCCATGTTGAGCGGGAGTTCCAGCAGGTAGAGCGGGAGTTTGCGGCCCTTGTGCTCCACGGCGCCGACCTCCTTCATGTTCGGCGGCAGGCTACCGTCGGACGGAAGCGTGACCGTGGTGTCGGCCAGCATGTTCCCGCCCGAGCCGTTCTCGATGTAGTGGCCGAGGCGCGCCACCAGAACGCGGTCCTTGGCGGGATCGGGATCTAGCGCGCAGACGACCCAGGCCTTGGTATAGAGCGCCGGGGGCAGGCGGAAATGGATCGCGGAGGGGAAGCCGTCGAGCGGACTGCGGGCGAGGTACTCGTCGACCTCAAGCGCCCAGTCGCCCATGCCCTGGCGGCAAATGCCGACATCGGCGGAGGTCGCGGGATCGGCCACCATGAGGGGCACGCCGCCGACCTTCTGCAGGCCGGGCTTCAAGCTGGGGCGCGCGTCGATGAAGGCCTTGGCGCGCGGATTTGCCGCCAGATCGACCGGGACGAACCGGCCGCGGTCAACGCCTGCGGGCGCCTGCTTGACGACGACCGGTGTCGGCGCCGCGAAGGTGAGCGTGATCTTCTCCAGTTTGGCGCCCTCGACTTTCATGGTGCGGATGAAGGATCCATCGATGTAGAGGTCCGCGGAGCCGTCGGGACGTTTCTGGAAATCCAAGTCCAGGGGATGCTCGGAAGCCTTGGGCAGCGTGGCGGCGTCGCGCAGGATGTCAATCAGCGCGGGCACATGGTTGTATGAGGAATGGTAGCGGCGGAGGAGCGGCTGGACATGCTGCGAGGCGAGTTTCCCGACGTGGATCACACTGTTGGTCATGACACCGACCAGGCCGGGCACCTTGCGGCTGACGTTGGCATTGCCGATGGTGATCGGGTGATCCTGCTTCTGTCCGTCGCTCCAGTGTAAGGAGAGGGTGGCCCCCCCGTTGCCCGGCCGGAACTTGACGCCGTCGCCGTTGCCGGTCAGCGTGACCTCGGTCATCGGCTTGGCCGTCGCGAAGCCGGCCTCGTCGCGCAGGCTGCGGAAGTCGGCGAAGTGCCGTTGCGCGGAGAAGTCGGCCAGCGGCGCCGGGTCGCGCAGGACGATATCGGTGATGCCGAAACCGATCGTGGCGCGACCGCGGAAGTTGAAGCCGGCCAGGCCGTCGGACGGGATCTTCGCGGAGAGCACCTTCCGGAAGACGCGGAAGGCATCCGTGAAGACGTCCAGCGTGCCGTTGTTGACCTTGACGGCGACCATGCAGGCGGCCCAGTTGCCCAGTTCGGACGGCAGGCTGCCCTTGGCCGAGACGCCCTTGCCCGCGAGCGTGACCTCGGTTCGCGAGAACGTGATGACCAGATCACGGCCCTTCCCGTCGCGGAGCAGCAGGTCGAAGCTGCCCTTTTCATCGGAGATAAAGCGGAACGTGAAGGTCAGGTCGTAGGCCTTCAGTTCCGGGGCGGTTTTGAAGGCGGAGAATAGGGGGCCGTCCTGCTTGGGCCGGAACTGGGTCTCGGCCATGTCCCCCCAGATCGGATCGTTGGAGATCGAGATCCCATTGTCGCGCTCCGTTCCCGGCGCCTGTTCCGCGTAGCGCCGGAAATTTTCCTCGAAGTAGGTTCGCGCGTGGCCATTTAGGCATCCGCCCGCCAACGCCAGGGCGAGCAGGATTTGGGACATCGCACGTCTGCGGATGGTCAGTATCATGGTCTCTTCTCCTAAGCCAGCAGTTGCCGGCATTGTGCGATAACGTTTGCGACAGTGAACCCGAAGCGCTGGGCCAGCGCCTTGTAGGGGCCGGAGGCGCCGAAGTGGTCGAGCGTCAGTGTGGCCCCGCGCGTGCCGGTGTAGCGGCTCCAGCCGAAGGCGACGCCGGCCTCGACAGCCAGGCGCCGTGTGCAGGCCGGATCGAGCACGCTGTCGCGGTACGTCTGCGGCTGCGCCTCGAAAAGCTCCCAGGAGGGCATCGAGACCACGCGGACATTGACGTCCGCGAGCTCGCGTGCGGCCGCCAGCGCCAGCTCGACCTCGGAGCCGGTGGCGATCAGCGTCAGCTCCGGCGTGCCGCTGCCGCGCTGCCACAGCGTGTATGCGCCACGCTCCAGGTTCGACGCCGCGGGATAGGCCGCACGGTCGATGACCTGCATGTTCTGGCGCGTCAGCAGCAGGGCCGTGGGGCCGCGCGTGTTCTTAAGCGCGGCGATCCAGGCAGCGGCCGTCTCGGTCGGGTCGGCCGGCCGGATGACCGTCACGTTGGGCATGCAGCGCAGCGCGGCGAGCTGCTCGACCGGCTCGTGGGTGGGGCCGTCCTCACCGACGTAGAAGCTGTCGTGCGTGAAGACGTAGATCGCCGGCAGCCCCATCAGCGCCGCCAGCCGGATGGCGGGGCGGCAGTAGTCGGAGAAGACGAAGAAGGTGGCCCCGAAGACGCGGAAGCCGCCATGCAGGAGCATGCCGTTGATCATCGCGGTCATCGCCAGTTCGCGGATGCCGAAATGCAGGTTGCTGCCGCCGAAATCGCCCGGCGCGACGCCCCGCGACTCCTTGATCCAGGTCATGGTGCTGGGGGCCAGGTCGGCCGAGCCGCCGACGAGCTGGGGCATCACCTTCGTCAGCGCGTTGATCACCAGGCCCGAGGCGGAACGCGTGGCTATGGGCTTGGACGGGTCGAAGACCGGCAGGGCGGCCTCAAGATTCTCGGGCAGTTCGCCGCTGGTGTGGCGGCGCCAGGCGACGGCCTGCTCGGGATGGCGCGCCTCCCAGGCCTTGAAATCGCGCTGCCAGCGCGCCGAGGCGCGGCGCAGTCGTGCGGCGCGGGCGTCAAATAGGGCGCGCACCTCGTCGGGCACGACGAAGGAGCGGTTCTCGTCGAAGCCCAGCGCCCGCTTGGTCAGCCGCACCTCCTCCTCGCCCAGCGGGGCGCCGTGGCACTCGTGCGAGCCGCTCTTGTTGGGACTGCCCTTGCCGATGACGGTCTTGCAGATGATCGCCACGGGACGTCCCCGGGCGC
>CAYRPP010000250.1:0-3070 GCA_964426115.1 uncultured Lentisphaerales bacterium
CGGGCGTCCAGAGGTTCCGGCAGCCGGCCTGCTTCAGCCGGAGACAGAAGTCGATGTCGTTGAAGGCCACGGCCAGCGCTTCCGCGTTCAGCCCGCCCGCCTGCGCATACCGTTCGCGGCGGACGACCAGGCACGCCCCGGTCACCGCCGAGACCGTCCGGCGGCAGAAGACGCGCGGATGCGCCTGGCGCTCGTCGCGGCGCAGCCGCCGCGGCGCATGCGCCGCGACCCCCTTGATGCCCAGCACGACGCCGCCATGCTGCAGGGTGTCGTCCGGATACCAGAGACAGGCGCCGACCGCCCCCGTGCCGGGCAGGAGCGCCAGCGCCACCAGTTCCTCGAGCCAGCCGGGTGTGATCACCTCGATGTCGCTGTTCAACAGCGCGAGCACCTCTCCCGAAGCTGCCGCGGCCGCACCGTTGTTGAGCGCGGAATATAGGCGCGGAAGGTGTTCAGAGCCTTCCGCGGGAGGGCCAGGGACGCCGTGGCCCGTCTGGAGTGCGGAGGCTGCATTCAGCGTTCCAGGCAGGCGGCCATGCGGCCGACGGAGGCGGCCCAGTTAAACCGCTGCCGGACAAAGCGGTAGGCCATCGCGGAACAGCGGAGCAGGTGCGCGCGGTATCCGGCGAAGGCGAGCAGTTGCTGCCGGAGGTCGTTCACATCACGGCAGACGAAGGGCGTGACCTCGGGATGGGCGCCGGTATCGAAGGCCAGTGCGACGGTGCCGAGCGCCTGGGCCTCGACCATGGGCAGGTTGAAGCCCTCCCAGAGGCTGAACGAGATGAAAACGTTGAGCGAGCGCAGGTAGGTCGCCTTCTCTTCGTCCGTCAGGTTGAGGTGGGTCGCAATGCCCCGTTGCGCCAAGTCCCCGGCGTCCACCGCCGTTCCCGCACCGGCGGCATCGAGGCCGTCGACGAGCTTCAGGTACAGGTGGCCGCCCTTGTTGAAGGCTTCGCCCTTGCCGAAGCGCATCAGGGTGCCGACGCGCAGGGGGCGGCCGGACTCGGCCGGCATGTCCGCCAGTCCCTTGGTGCCCAGATCCGGCACGAGGCGGACGGGGACAGGTTACCTGAGCTGGTGCCAAACGGCCTGCGCCCCGTGGCGGCGCAGGGCGCCGAGGACCCGGCGCGACGCGCCGAGCACTCCGTACTGGCGCACGGCGCGCCGGCACGTGCACACGAGACCGGCCCCGCGCAAGAGCGCCGGGCCGGCCAGGCGCAGCGGCGCGGTGATCCGCCAGCTCCAGCTCTTCCGAAAGGCTTGGCGCTGGGCCTCCAGGCTCGCGGCGAGGGCATTCCGCTCGGCGAGCGTCTTCGCCTGCGAGCGCTCCAGGGCCGCGATCCGCGTCCCGGCCTTGCCCTGTTCGCGTTCCAGCTCCGTGATGCGCCGGCGCTGATCCGCGATCAGGAGCGCATCGTTGCAGAGCGGCAGCGGCCCGTCCAGAATGTCCGCCGGCCGGGAGCGGGGAGCGCCGGGCCAGCCGGCGATCGCGTGCTGCAGGCCGAGTTCCCGCCCGATGCACGTTTCGAGCCACTCCCGCGACACCGCCGCGTCCGCCGCCTCGCAGGCGGCCAGCAGCAGAGCCGCCGGGGTCGCGACATCCCGGTCGGCGCAGTGCCCGATCCGGGTCAGCGACTGCATCAGGTGGAGCATGGAGCGGACGACCATCCAGCCCCACGCGACGTCGTCGTCCAGGCGCCACTCCTGGCCGAAGGGGTGCAGCGCGCCGTCGCGGTCCGTGATGAGGTTCCGGGGGATCAGATCCCACAAGGCGCCCGGCAGCGGGTCGTCGGGTCGCCGCAACACGACGGGCCGGCCCATGGCCGCCGCCTGCCGTTCCAGCAGGTCGCGGTACTGCCGGAAGAGCGGCGCGAACTGCTCCGCGTGCCAGCCGTCCTGCGCGACGACTTCGGCGAAGGCGTCGGAGAACGGACTGCCGGACAGATAGTCCGCCGCGGCCGGCAGTTGCCAGCGGATGCGTTGCTCCGGCAGCGACGCCGCGGCGGTCGCGCCGATGGCGGTGGCGGTGACCGTCACCCGGCCGCGCGCGGGATCGACGGCGAAGACCGTCTGCTTGCAGAACGGGGGCGCGCGCCGCGTCGCGTAGTGCCATGCCAGCGTCCGCGGCGGCGGTCCGGGCGGCGGCGCCTGGGGGGTAGCGCGGACCAGGAACGAATTGGCCAGCTCCAGGGCAAGTCCGTTGGCCGCCAGTGCCGGCCAGACGCGTTCCGGCGCGAAGGCCAGCGGACGGGGGAGCTGCGGATCGCGCGACGCCGTCTGGCGCAGCAGCGCCGCCGCGTCGAAGCCCGGCGTGGAAAAGCCCGGTTCGGTCAGGATGCAGACCGGCAGCTTGTAGTCGGGGAAAGGCGCCAGGAACGCGCGGCCCAGGAAGCCCGCCCGGGCGAGCAGCGCGTCCAGCTCCGCCCGGCCGAAGGTGCGCGGCTCGCCGGGCCGGTAGCGTCCCTCGATGCCGTACATGGCCGTGCCCAGGTGATCCTCCGGGGCGCCCGCGAAGTACTTCAGGCCCAGTTGGTTCTCGATGGCCAGGATCAGCGTGCCTTCCGGCTTCAGCAGCGCGCGCGCCTGCCGGAGCATCGCGAGGACGGGCGCCGCGCCGGAGGTGAACGCCGGGGCGTACTCCAGGACGCCGATGAGCGTCACGACATCGAAACGCCGCGGCGTGGCGAAGCGCTCGAACTGTTCCGCCACGACCGTGACGTCCGGCAGGCCGCGGCAGCGCGCGCGGGCGACGGCGGCGCGCCGGAGGCTGCCCTCCAGAGCCAGCACCCGCGCGCCCGACTCGCCGAGGAAGCGCGTCAGCGCGCCGCAGCCGGCGCCGATCTCGAGCACCTCGCGGCGGCCGAACAGCTCCTGGAACGGGCGCAGCAGGTTGGCGCGCGAACTGCCCAGGTGGTAGACGGAGTGCCAGTCGGTGCACTGCTGCGCCAGACGGGGCGAGAGCACCGAGAGGTCGTCCGTCTGCCGGACGATGTCGCCGATGCGCCGCTCCGAGTCCTCGCCCTCGGAGTAGGCGATCGGGCGGTAGTCCGGGCGCGACCAGACCTGCGTC
>CAYRPP010000251.1:0-3069 GCA_964426115.1 uncultured Lentisphaerales bacterium
TCCGACGTTCACGGACTGTTATATGGGCAGCGCGGGGGTGAAGGCGCGTTCTGAAGTCGGCGCGAACGGCATCCGTTCGCTCGGGCTCCGCTCGACCACTTCCTGCCGCTGGCTCGGCGTTCCGGTGTGGAAGCAGAACGTGGGAGACGCAACCTACTGGTACTACAACAAATACAATGACGCCAGCAAGGTGTTCGTATCCATCGGCATAGGGACGCAGTCATCGGCCGCCACGGTCGGTGCCTACGGCGTCGGGCTGGGCGTTCCGCCTGCCCCGGACGCCCGGGGAGCTGCGCGCAAGTACCAGATCCTCACCGACGCGACTTTCGGCAGCGATCCGCGAGTCGCGCCAGGCCCGGTGAACGCCGACCCGCTCGACTTCGCCATCATGGTGCGGTGAGAGGGAGAAAGCGATATGTTTACCGACAAGACGGACGAACTGCAGAGACTGCTCGACGCGGGCCAAGGTAGAATCGTCCTGCCGGATGGCCACTATCTGATAACCAGGCCGTTGCTGATCTCGGACCACACGACCCTCGTCTGTTCTCCGAGAACGCACCTGGAGCTCGCCGACGGCGCGAATTGCCCGATCATCAAGAACCGCGAAAAGGGCACCACAATGACGCGGGGCATCACGCTGGAGGGTGGCACATGGGATGGCAACAACCTGAACCAGGGCCGCAGCCAGACCAGTGACGAAAATGTAAAGAATTTTTCCGAGAGCCTGAAGGAGGCGCTATTCTATCCACCGCTCATGTGTTTCACGTATGTGGAGGACTTCACCTTGCGGGGCGTTGCGCGCTTCAAGTCGTGCGTGAAGCGGTATTGTGTTCCGTTGACGGGCGTGCTGGAACGTGCCGCGCGTGTGCGCGGTCGTTCGGCATGCAAGCGAGGAGGAACGGCGGGGGCGGCTACCGGGCTTCGTCCACGCCCCAGAACACCTTCAGCCGCGCCTGCACCCGCTCGCTATCGCCCTTCCACATCGCCCGTGTCTCGATCAGCGGCTTGATTCCGTTGTCGGCCAGCAGGCGGTGTGTCCCCGCGTCGTCGGCCGCCAGGTCGTAGGCCAGTGTCTCGATACGCCCCTTGGGCAGATTGCGCCGGGCCGCCTCCACCAGCTCCGGGAGCGGCCGGCTGTCGTGCGTGGAGGCCGGGGTGACGCAATACGTGAGCATCGTGAAGTAGGCGAATCGTCCAGATGGTTCCAGGGAAAGAGCGGGTCGGTCTCGCATAGGTTCATGCCCGCCATTATGCATCGCAACATATCCCCGCGGCAAGCCTCGCTTCGGGAAAAGTGGTCTAAAATTCGGTGTTTTTGCTCCCTCGGGAAAAGACATATGCTCGTTTCCTAAGGATTCACGCAACTCGCTGGGGGATCGCGCTTTCCCTCGCACTCGCCTCGCGCATGCCTGGCGCGCTCCGCGCGCACAGCGCAATCGGCTCCCTCGCCGGAGCGTTATTATGGCACGGGCACCGGGATTCATGTATCATGCGGACTGAGGCAGGCGGCCACAGGCGGCTCGCCTGCGGATATAGAATGCGTCATCAGATTCAGTCGCGTCTTCTGAACACTCCCGCCACCCGCGACTAGCGCGATCTGGCGTGCGTTGCTTCCAGCACGGCGGCGTAGACGGCCTCGGTGGCGGCGGCGGCGCGATCCCAGGTGTAGTCCGCCGCCTGGCGTCGTCCGCGGGCGATCATCTCCTGCCGCAGGGCCGGATGGTCGAGCAGGGGGCGCAGCGCGTCGGCGATGGTGCCGGGATCGCGTGGGTCGCAGTAGCGGACGGCGTCGCCGGCAAACTCCTGCGCGGCGCCGCCGGAGCAGGCCACCGGGCAGCCGGCGGCCATGGCTTCGAGAACGGGAAGTCCGAATCCCTCGTCGAAGGAGGGGAAGACCAGGGCTTCGGCGAGGGTATAGAGCGCGGGCAGATCGGCCTCGTCGACATAGCCGATGGTGTGCAGACGGGAACGCTGGTCTAGGGGCGCGTCTCCATACTTATTGGATGGGGAACTCAGGAAATCAGGAAATTGCTGCGGAGAACGCGCACCTTCCTGCCTTCCTGAGTTCCATATTGGCCTGCGCGGGGGAGCGCCGGCCAGCACCAGGTGCAGGTCCGGATGGCTGGCATGCAGCAGGGTCCAGGCGCGCCGGATGCCGTCGATGTTCTTGCGCGGCGAGGGGTCGCCGACGGACAGCAGGAAGTGCGGCGGGAGGCGGTAGCGCGCGCGGACGCGGTCGCGTTCTCCGGGGGAAGCGGGGGCGAAATAGGCCGGGGAGACGCCGAGCGGAATGACGCGGGTCTTGGTGGCGGCCTCGGGAAAGCGCGCGGCGAGCATGTCGCGCGTGGCGCGGGAGGGGACGATGATGGCGGCGGCGCGGCGGATGGAGCCGGGCAGGCGGGCGCGATAGTGGAGGCGGTTGGCGCGGGAGCAGAAGCGCGGATGGGTGTAGACGTGCAGGTCGTAGAGCGAGAGGACGAGGGGGCAGGCGAGGCGCGGCGGGGCGACGTAGGCGGGGGCGTGGAAGAGGTCGATGCCCGCGCGGCGCGCCTGGCGCGGCAGGAGGGTCAGCTCGTGGAAGATGCGTCCGGCGCGCACGCGGCACCAGACGGGCGCGGTCAGCGCCGCCGCGGCGCCGACCGCGAGGGCGGCGGCCGCGGCGCCCGGCGGCGGCAGCAGCAGGCGGTAGTCGTAGGTCTTGCGCGCCAGGAGCGCCCGCGCCAGTTCCGCCACGCTCTTCTCGACGCCGGAGAAGGGCGGGCGCAGCACGAGGGCGCTATAGGCTATCGTCGGCATCGTCGGCGGACGGCGCGGCAAGGGAGTCGAGCTGCCCCTCGTAGATGTGGCGGCGGATCTTCTGGATGGAGGTGCGCTCGAGCGGCTCGCGACGCACCTCGACCTTGCGGGGATGCTTGTAGTCGGCCAGCTTCTGGCACTGCTTGCCGACGATGGCGCGGGTGCGCTTCTCGATCTCGGGCCAGTCGGGATTGCCGGCGTCGACGGACTTGAAGTTGTCGAGGTTGGGCACGACGATCGCCCCGACCTTCTCGCCCACCTCGCCCTTCTCGC
>CAYRPP010000252.1:0-3057 GCA_964426115.1 uncultured Lentisphaerales bacterium
GGCGTGCTGGCCATGCCCGCCATGTGCATGCGCTTCTGGCCCGGATGGGACTGGCTCCGGGCCGCCATCGCCGAGGAACGCCACGGCCGCGTCCTCTCGGCCCACTTCCGGCGCCTCGTCAGCCATCCGGGCGCCGGCTTCTATAATTCCGGCGACGCCTGCGGCGGCGCCCTGCTCGACGTCCACGTGCACGACACCGATTTTGTGCAGTGGTGCTTCGGAATGCCGCAGAGCGTCACCAGCCACGGCTACCGCAAGATCACCAGCGAGATCGACCACGTGTTCACGCGCTACGATTTCGGCCCCGGGGGACCGATGGTCACGGCGGAGGGCGGCTGGACCATGGCCCGCGGCTTCCCCTTCACCATGCAGTTCACGGTCAACTTCGAGAACGCCACCCTCGCCTACGACCACGCGGCGTCGCCCGCGCTGCGCGTCTACCGCGAGGGGCGCATGGAGGCCGTGCCGCTGGCGGAGGGCATGGGTTACCAGTACGAGATTCCCTACTTCCTCGACTGCATTGAACGGCGCCAGCCGCCCACCACCGTGACCATCGCCGATGGCGCGCGTTCCGTCCGGATCATCGAGGCGGAAAACGCGAGCATCCGCAAGGGCCGAACTGTGCGCGTGTAGCCGGTCAACCTGCCGTGGCCGCTAGACAACGGACGGCGGGAGGCTCCAGATGCGCCCGCTCTTCTGCAACTCCTCGATGATGGCGCGCTTCAGCGCATCGAGGCCGAACCCGGTGCGCGCCGATACCGGCAAGGCGTGGGGATAGCGCTCGGCGACGTGCAGCACGGCATGGTCGGACGTGCCGCGGTCGCATTTGTTCAGCACAAGCAGGTACGGCACCTGCTGCGCCCCGATCTCCTGCAGCGTCGCGTGGCAGACGGCAATGTGGTCGTCCACGCAGGGATAGGCCGCATCGACGACGATCAGCAGCAGGTCGGCCTGCGCCGCGACATCGAGCGTCGACTTGAACGACGCGACCAGTCCGTGCGGCAGGTTGCGTATGAAGCCGACGGTGTCGGTCAGCAGCACCTCGCGCGATGGAGCCAGCCACGCCTTGCGCGTCTTGGTGTCGAGCGTGGCGAAGAGCTTGTCGTCGACATAGGCGTCGGCGCCGCCGGACAGGGCGTTCAGCAGCGTAGACTTGCCGGCGTTGGTGTACCCGGCCAGCGTGACGACGGGCCATTGGCGCGCGGCCCGGCCTTGACGCGCCTGCCGATCCTGGATGGCCGCCAGCTTGCGCCGGAGCTCGGCGATGCGGCGGCGCAGCGGTTCGTTGCGCAGCCGCAGGTGGCTCTCGCCGGGACCGCGGACGTTGGCCCGGCCCGTGAAGCGCTGCTGCGACTCGGTCACCGGGATGCGCTTGAGCAAAAACTCCTGCCGCGCCAGCTCGACCTGCATTTGGGCCTCGGACGAGCGGGCGCGCCGCGCGAAGATCTCGAGGATGATCTCGGTGCGGTCGAGCACGCGGATGCCGAGAGTCTTGGCCAGGTTGAAGGCCTGGATGGCGTTCAGGTCGTTGTCGGCGACGACCATGCCGGCGCCGGTGCCGGCGACCAGTTCCTTGAGCTCCGTCACCTTGCCCGAACCCATCAGCGTGCCACCGTCGGGCTTGTCGCGGTTCTGCGTGAGCTGGCCGGCCACCTCGAATCCAGCGGTCTCGGCCAGCCGCCCCAGTTCCAGCAGCGAGTCGGCCGCCTCGGCGGCGTCCATGCGGTCATGCACCACCTGGATGAGCACGGCGCGCTCGACCTGCCGCGTGTCATGTAATCTCATGTGGAAATCGTGGCAGAAGCGCGCCTGGCTGTCAATGGGGAATGGGGAAGGCTTGACGAGGCTCTGGCGAATCTGGTACACTAATGGAAACAGGCGTAGCAGGTTCCTGCATGATGCGTGACTTCACAGGGTTTGGCGGCGAGCGGTACTTTGCGTATTATTACGCGAGGCGCCCTGCGTGACCCCTGTAGCCTGACGGTTTCATCCGGCATAAGTCTATCGGCGGTTCCGCAGTGGTGACACGGCGGAACCTTTTTTTTGCAGTCATCGGAACAAGACATGATCATCAAACTCAAGCAGCGCAGTCCCCAGAAGCAGATCGAGCACCTGACGAACTGGCTGGTGAGGCAGAAACTCCGTGTTCAGCTCTCCGAAGGAGAGTTCGAGACGATACTCGGGGTCATCGGCGACACCTCGGCGGTCGACGTACACGCCATCGAGGGGCTGGAGATCGTCGAGCAGGTCATCCGCATCTCGGAGCCCTTCAAGACGGTCAACCGCAAGTTCCATCCGGAGGACAGCGTGGTGGCGGCGGGCGCGGCGCGGTTCGGCGGCGGCCACTTCGCGCTGATCGCCGGCCCCTGCTCCGTCGAGTCGGCCGAACAGGTGCTGGAGGTGGCGCGCGCCGTCAAGGCCGCCGGGGCGACGATGCTGCGCGGCGGCGCCTTCAAGCCGCGCACCTCGCCCTACGATTTCCAGGGCCTCAAGGCGGAGGGCCTGGAACTGCTGCGGCAGGCCAAGGCGGAGACGGGCCTGCCGATCGTCTCGGAGATCATGAACATCAACCACCTCGAGCTCTTCGACGACGTGGACGTCATCCAGGTCGGCGCGCGCAACATGCAGAACTTCGACCTGCTCCGCGAACTGGGCCAGGGGCGCAAGCCGGTCCTGCTGAAGCGCGGCATGGCCAACACGCTGAAGGAGCTGCTGATGAGCGCGGAGTACGTGCTGGCCGGGGGCAACCCGCAGGTCATCCTCTGCGAGCGCGGCATCCGCACCTTCGAGACCTACACGCGCAACACGCTCGACATCAGCGCCGTCCCGGTGCTGAAGGAGCTGAGCCATCTGCCGGTGATCGTCGATCCGAGCCACGCCTGCGGCTTCGCGCGCTACGTGCCGCCGCTGGCGCTGGCCGCCGTGGCCGCCGGGGCCGACGGCCTGATCGTCGAGGTGCACAACGCCCCGGAGCTCGCGCTCTGCGACGGGCAGCAGTCGCTGCGCCCCGCCCAGTTCGAGGCCCTGGCCCGGCAGGTGCGGCGCATCCGCGAGGTG
>CAYRPP010000253.1:0-3051 GCA_964426115.1 uncultured Lentisphaerales bacterium
GTTGCTATCGCTGGGCATCAAGAACATCCGCATCGGGCCCTCGCTGCCGGCGTTCCTCTCGCCGACGGTGCTCGGCGTGCTGGTCGAGAAGTTCAACCTCATCCCGATCAAGAGCTGAGGCGCGGCGCGGCGCGCGGCGCTGAAAGCCTGCCTCCCCTTGCCATCGCGGGGCGGTTCTGCCATGATTGTTTCCATGAACACCGGCAGACTCCTGGCGGCGGGCCTCGGCGCTTGCGCCCTTCTCGTGTCTACTGGGCATGCCCAATTCATTCCGGGAGACCTCGAGCTGGCCCCGGTGATCCAGGCGCTCGGGCCGGCCGACACCACGCCTGCGCATCTGCAGGCGCCCTACATTGCCACGGAGCATGTCAAGCCGGTCGTCACAACCGACGAGGCGGTTCGGATCGGTTTCTTCGTGACCGACTGGAACCACAGCCTCGTCCGTTACGGCGACAACTCCTTCCGCTTCGACGTTGAGATGCGCTTCTCGGCGGACGGCTCGAACTGGACGACGCGCGCGGCACGCGCGCTGCCATCGGGCGACCACGCTATCACCATCGGCAAACTCCCCGCCGGCGACTACCAGCTAGCGGTGCAGTGCCGCGACGCGCAGGGACGCGCCTCCCACGTGGTCTGGCACGAATTCCTCGTCCGCGCGGCCGACGACCTGGTGATTCCCGAGCGGCAGGTCCACCGCATGACGCCGGACGACCTGCGGACGTACGGCATCCGCAACGACGGCCCCGGCGGCACGCTCGTCCCCGTAGAGGTCGGCAGTCTCGATGAACTCAAGGATCCGGCGCTGACGAACCACATCGCGCGGTGTCTCGAAAACGCGCGGCGGGCCACGCCCGTCCCGCCCAACGGCTATCTGATCCTGGCCGCGGCGCAGGGCGGCAAAGTCGTGCAGCGCGCCAGCCGGCGCTCGCGCGTGGTCTATGGCGCGGCCTACGACCGGGCGCAGGTCGAGACCAACGCCGTGCGGACGGCCGAGGGGCTCCAGCGGTTCCTCGACGACGCCGCGGCGCGCGGCATGCGCAAGGTCGTGCTCCTGCCGGGGCTCTACCGCCTGAGCGCCTCGCGGCGCCTCTCGCTGCCTAACCGCTTCACGCTCGACCTCAACGGCGCCACGCTCAAGATGAACGAGTTCGCCGGCAGCGGCGGATGCGTCGTCGAGATTCGCCATCGAACCGATTCGCACCTGGTCAACGGCACGATCGAGGGCGACTACTACGAGCACGACTACGCCAACTCGCCCAACAAGTCGGAATGGGTCCTCGGCATCGAAATGGTGGGCGACTGCCGCTACTGCAGTTTCGAAAGCCTCGTGGTCCGCAACATCACCGGCTACGGCGTCTCCAACGGCACGGCCGCGCACGACCACACCTTCCCCGGCTATGTCGCATTCAGCGGGTCCTCCGTGTCCTACGAGCCCGGCGCCGTCGATCTGGCCACGGGCGCGGTCGATCCCGCGGTCGGCGGCATGTTCACCAGCGCCTTCCGCGAGCTCCGGGCCCTGGCGACCAACCGCTACCTCTCCGTCTCCAAGTATCTCGGCTACCAGGGTATCCGCACCAGGTCGTGGCTCTTCCGGGCCGCCTTCTACGATGCTGATCGGCGCTTCCTCTCGGGCGAACAGGCCTTCCAGTACCGCGTGATCCGCATCCCGGCGGGGGCGGCCTTCCTGCGCATCTCGGTGGAGGAGGAGAGCGCCGAGAAGGCGCAGAACTCCGAGTTGTCGGCCCAGCGCTTCAAGACGCCCTGGAACTGCATCTACCGCAACCTCGTGATCGAGCGCTGCCGCGCCGTCGGCATGGCCCCCTCGGCTATGCGCAACATGCTGATCGAGGGCTGCGACTTCTCCTACAGCGGCGAGACCCTGGCGACCTGCGCCTTCGACGCCGAGGACGGCTGGGACATGATGCAGGACGTGACCATCCGCAACAACGTCTTCCACGACAACCCCAACAACGAGCTGCTGACCTGCGCCGGCCACAACTTCATCATCGTGGGGAACCGCGGCCACATCCACCTGTGGGACCGCACCAACAGCCCGCAGGTCCGCAGCAACGCCTTCACGCGGGCCAGCTTCCGCTGCGGAGGTCGCAACCGCACGATGTATGGCCGCTACCAGGACAACACCTACCGCGACCGCCTCGGCCTCGGCTCCGAGAAACCGGCCGGATGGGACATCGTGATCAGCGGTCCGGTCGCCTCTTCGGCCCCGGGAGGCATTCTCGACGTCGAGTGCGGCGCGACGGGGCGCTTCCGCGACGCGCAGTTCGGATCGATCTCCAGCCGTGGCGGCAACTTCGAGCGCTGCACCTTCGACCGCGCGCATTTTGTGCTGACGTCGGCGAGCCAGACCTTCGCGGGCTGCCGTTTCTCGGCCTGCCGCTTTCAGCACCTCAACGCGACCAACCGCTTCGACCGCTGCATCCTCGCGGACTCCTCGGTCATCGGCATGAGCGGCGGCCACACGGCCTTCCTGGGCTGCGCGGCCACCAACCTCACGCTCGACGCGACCTACTGGGTCCGGCCCAACACTATCCACGTCGAGCACTGCACAGTGGTCAACACCAACGCGCCCTTCCTCCATTTCCCCGTCTACTCGATCGACACGCTCCTGCTGCAGAAGTCGCGGTTCGAGACGGGCGCGGCGCCGGTCATCCGCATTCACGACCTGCGGCCGCAGCCGACGGACACACAGCCCGCGTCCGTCACGGTCAAGGGCTGCACCGTGACCGGAACGGCACCCGCCGTGATCGCGGTCACTTCACAAGACAGGGAGGTCCGCAAGCCGTTGACGCTGAGTGGCGCGGACAACAACCTGCCCGAGGGCATGGCCCTGATCCTGCCCGGCGACCTCCGCGCCACATGGCGGTTGGAGTAGTTGAGCGTTGATGCGTTCAGCTTTAAGCGTTATTCACTTTCCGCTTGCGCCGGACACGGATGGGCTCTACGATCCGCGCCGTCCATTCAACAACCGCGGAGAATCGTCATGACAGGCAAGATTACCCGTATCCTCTTCCAAGGCGACTCGATCACCGA
>CAYRPP010000254.1:0-3044 GCA_964426115.1 uncultured Lentisphaerales bacterium
AGCTGGTGCCCTCGGGCAGCGGGATCAGGTCGTCGAAGAGGCGGCGGTTCCAGTCCACGGCTCCGGCCCACTGGACACGCTCGGTGATCGTCCTGGCTTGCATGTCAACTCCTCGTGGCCCTGGCCGGGGGACGCGCGGAACGCCGGGCAACGCTCGCGGCGTAAGCGGCTAGACCTTGTGGCGGTACGTGATGCGGCCCTTGGTCAGGTCGTAGGGTGAGATTTCCAGCGTGACCTTGTCGCCCGTGGTGATCTTGATGAAATGCTTGCGCATGCGGCCCGAGACGTGCGCCAGCACCTCGTGGCCGTTGTCGAGTTTCACCCGGTACATGGTGGCGGGCAGCACCTTGACCACGGTGCCCATCACTTCTATTGAATCGTCGCTCGGCATGTAGCAGAATCCCGTTGATCTTAGATGGAGGCAGTTTACCGCGAAACTTCCGGCAAGGCAAGCGGCTATTCGTTTGGCTATTCGGCCTCGCCGACCAGGCGCACGTAGTGGGCGCGCTCGAAGCCGTGACCATCGCCGAGCACGGTCTCGCGCATGCGCCCGCGGAAGGCGTCGAGGGTGGCGAAGCCGTGCCGGTCCATCCACGTCCCGAGACCCTGCAGGATCTCGCCCACCGCGCTGCCGTACGGCTGACGGTAGAGGGCGGAGCAGCAGCAGACGGCGTTGGCCCCGGTCAGCAGTGCCTTGACGGCGGCGGCGGAATCGTGCACGCCGCTGCTCAGCGCGAGGTCGCAGTCCACCAGGTCGCGCAGGATGGCCACCCAGCGCAGCGGCAGGCGCAGGTCGTCGGGGTGCGAGAGATGCGCCTTGTAGGCCAGTTCCATGGTCTCGGTGTCTATGTCCGGCTGCAGGAATCGGTTGAAGAGCACCAGCCCCCGCACGCCGAGCCGTTGCAGGCGGAGCGCCATGTTCGCCAGCCCCGCATAGTAGGGACCGAGCTTGACGGCCACGGGGATCGAGACCTCGGCCCGGATGGCGGAGACAAGCGCCACGTGGCGCGCCTCGACCGCCGCAGAGTCTTCACCGGGATTCTCGGGAATGTCGTAGACGTTGAGCTCCAGGGCGTCGACGCCGGCATGCTGGATCTTGCGCGCGAAGGCCACCCACTGGTCGGGTGCGATGCAGTTGACGCTGGCGATGACGGGAATCTTCAGGCCCTTGCGCAGGGCCTTGAGATTCTCGATGTACTTCTCCGGCCCCAGGCGCATCGGCAGGTCGGCGCGCAGGTAGTCGAGCGCCGCGCTGGAGCCCGACTCGGCCAGGGCGTCGTACATCGGGGCGACCTCCGCGCGGATCTGCTCCTCGAAGATCGAGCGGACGACGATCGCGCCGACGCCGGCCGCCTCCAGCTCGCGGGCGGTCTCCAGGCGGCTCGTCAACGGGCAACTGCCGGCGACCAGCGGGTTCTTCAGGGACAGGCCCAGGTAGGTTGTCGCAAGGGAAGGCATGTGGCTCGCTCCTCATCGTCATCGCGGCGCGCCGACGCGTCGGATGCGGGCCATTTTAGCGGTTCGGCGGCGAAAAGAAAACCGCATTTCCATGCCCTTCTCTCGCGCCCATATGGCTAACTGAGGGCCGCGGAGTTGACGCGATTTCGCGATTCCGGGATTGCCCCCGTGACGCGCCTGGGCTACACTGCTGACTGTCGACGTTCGCGAGCCGCCTGCCCCCATTCACGGAGCCCTCACCATGGAACAAGCCGCGCCCGTTTCCGGAAGCCCCAAGATGCCGCAGCCCGCCTGTGGACTCGATCTGAAACCGGGGGAAAAGCACAACCAGGAGTAACGCCATGCCCGATCCGGGAATGATGCTCAAGGATTTGGAGGGGTTCCGCGGCTCGTCGCGGCGCCCGTGGCTGGCTATCGTCGTCGTGGTCACCGTCGTCACGATCGGCGGCATCCTGCTGGTTCGCCACCTGGAGCGGCGCCAGCCGTCCACCTCGGACGCCGGCGCGCCACCCGCCGCCGCGCCCGCCGCCAACCCGCCCGCGTCCGCCACGGCACCCAGCTCGGGCGATCCCGGCGCCGCCGTCCCGCCGGCGGCCGGCGCGATGCCCGCCGAGGCCGCGGATCTTCTCGCCCGCGCCCAGGCGGCTGAGGCCGCCGACCAGCTCCTCGCGGCGCGCACCAACTACCTGTCACTCCTGGCGCGGACCGACGCCGTCGCGGCGCGCCCCTTCGCCGAGGCGCGTCTCGGCGCGGTCAACGTCACGCTCGTCGGCTCGCCGCGCGTCATGCCGGGGAAGGTCGAATATGCCATCCGCGCGGGCGACTCCATCAAGGTGCTGGCGCGCCGCCACGGCTGCACTGCCGAGCTGATCATCCGGGCCAACAACATCCCGAACCCCGACCGCATCCAGGTCGGCGACCGACTGCGGATCCTCGACAAGCCGGCCTTCGCCATCCGCATCGGCAAGACCTCCAACGACCTGCTGCTGACGCTCAACGGCGCCTTCTTCAAACGCTACACGGTCGGCACCGGCATGTACGGCCGCACCCCCGTCGGCACGTTCCGCATCCAGGACAAGATCGAGAACCCGCCCTGGTGGCGCCCCGACGGCCAGGTCGTGCCCTTCGGCGCTCCGGAGAACATCCTCGGCACGCGCTGGATGTCGCTGGCGGCCACCGGCGAGACGCCCCCCGCCCGCGGCTACGGAATCCACGGTACCTGGGATCCCTCGACCCTCGGCCGACAGTCGAGCGCGGGCTGCATCCGCATGCGCAACAGCGATGCCGAGGAACTTTTCATGCTGGTGACCGAAGGCACGCCCGTCACCATCGCTGACTAGTGCGCGCGCCTGCGCGCGCTTTCCATGGCGGAGCCTGCTCCGCGTGATACGTATGTCGAACGGTTCGAATGGGGTCGAATGTATGGACAGGCGGGCCTGAAGATGTTAACGTTTCCGCATTGTCCGGCAATGCGTGCTTGGAAGCCCGCAACCGGCTTCACCCCATGCTAAAAAAGGATTTATCCATGAGCAAGTTCGCCGAAGGCCCCGCCTACTGGGCGCACGTCCCGCTCGACCAGGTTCCCT
>CAYRPP010000255.1:0-3025 GCA_964426115.1 uncultured Lentisphaerales bacterium
TCAGCGCCATGATGCCGCGGCACGCGGACCGCCTCACCTGGGTGCAGGCGGGCATCACCCTGCTGCGCGACCGCGCCATTCCCGCCAATCCCTCCGACGCGCGCCTCTACCGCGAGCTGGGCTGGCTCTTCCAGAACAAGATCGGCGAGTCCATGGATCCGGCGCACCTGCACTACAAGCTGGTCCTCGCCACGGGCATGGCGCCGTGTCTCGGCCCCGGCGGCGGCGCACCGCCGGTCGGCAGCGAGGCCGCCGCACGCCTGCGGCGCGACTTCGGGCTCGACGCCGCGCGGATGCACGCGGTCGAACAATTGATCGCGCCCCTCGACTGGCGGCTGCCCGAAAGCCACGCCATCTACTGGGCCGCCGCCGGCCTGCCGCATGCCCGCGGCTTCGAGCACCAGGCTCTGCGCCGCATGATCCACCAGGGTCTCTTCGCCCTCATCGAGCGCGGGCGCTTCACCGGCGACCTGGACGCCGGACGGTACACGATGGCCACCAACCTGGCCTTGATACCGGCCACGACTACCTTCCTCCGGGAAAGCGTCCGCCGCTACCCCAACGAGACCCGCCTGATGGCGACGTTCCTCGCCACCGCCATCCGCCAGCAGGTTATGGGCGGCGATACCGATGGCGCCCGCGAAAGCTACCGGCATCTCACCGCGCTGGCGGGCGACCGCTATGCCTTGCCCGATTTCGACACGCTCGCCGCGGGAACGCCTATCGGCGAGTCCTTCTTCGAACCGCGTCGCCGCGTCGGCGCTGCCCAGGGAGACCCGTTACATGAATCCAATTGACTACACCGGTGAGCGCCAGACATGCATCAGTTTTCCGCTGGGCGGCCTCGGCACCGGCTGCATTGGCCTTGGCGGCGATGGACGCTTCATCGACTGGGAGATCGCCAACCACCCCAACAAGGGCGGCCTCAACGGTTTTTCGCACGTGGCGTTGCGTTGCGAGGACCAGGGGCGGACAGTGGACCTGCGCCTCGTGCAGGGCGACCTCCGCACGGGGTTTTCCGGCACTGCCGAGGCGCGCCATGCCGGTTTCGGATTCGGGCCTGACCGCCACCTGCTCGCAGGCCTGCCCCACTTCCGCGACACCACCTTCCGCGCCGCCTATCCCTTCGCCGAGGTCGGCTTCGCCGATCACGCCTGTCCCTGTGAAGTCCGCCTGAGCGCCTTCAATCCCTTCATTCCCCTCGAAGACCGCGACTCGGGAATCCCGGCCGCCTTCCTGACCTACGAGGTGACCAACCGTGGCACCCGTCCCCTGGCGATCACTCTCTGCGCCACGCTGGGCAACCCACTGCCGGGCACCCAGATTCACGCGCATTCCATCGACACGCCGCTCAAGCAGCTCCATTTTACGACCCAGGGCGTGCCCGCCGACGATCCGGCATGGGGCGAGCTGACACTCGCAACCGACGCGCCGCGCGTCAGCGTGCAGGACTACGGATTCCGCGGCGGCTGGTTCGACGCCCTCGAAATCCTGATGCGCGATCTCGGTACTCCGGGCGAGCTCGAACCGCGCACCTACACCACCGAACAGGCCGGCAAGGACAACCACGGCACCCTGGCCGCGCATTTCGATCTCGCCCCTGGCGCCAGCCACCGCGTCCGTTTCCTGATCGCCTGGAACTTCCCCACGCGCGAGAACGACTGGAACAAATCGGCGGCCGCGGCCGCCGACGCCGCCGGCATCCCGCGGCGCTGGAAGAACTGGTACGCCACCTCCTGGCCCGGGGGCTCGCGCGAAAGCGCCGCCTACGCCTTCGCGCACTGGGATCGGCTCGAGTCCGCAACGCGCCGTTTCCAGGAGGCGCTCTTCTCCAGCACGCTTCCCACATGCGTGCTGGATGCCGTCTCCGCCAACATCTCGATCCTCAAGTCGCCCACGGTGATGCGTCTCGAGGACGGCACCTTCTACGGCTTCGAGGGCTGCCACTGCACCTGCGGCTGCTGCGAGGGAAGCTGCACGCACGTCTGGAACTACGCCCAGGCGCTGCCCTTCCTCTTTCCGCAACTGGCGCGCTCCATGCGCGAGGCCGACTTCGCCTACAACCAGACCGCGACCGGCGGCATGCCGTTCCGGCTCCAGCTCCCGCTCGGATTGCACGCCAGTGAGGAGGGACGCTCCTGCGCCGATGGCCTCTTCGGCAACGTACTCGTCACCTACCGCGACTGGAAGCTCTCGGGCGATACGGCCTGGCTGCGCCGCCTCTGGCCCGCCGTCAAGCGCGCCATCGCCTACGCCTGGCATCCGCAGAATATCGACCGGTGGGATCCGGCGCGCACCGGCGTCCTGACCGGCCGCCAGCACCACACGCTCGACATGGAGCTCTTCGGCCCCAACCCCTGGCTGACGGGCTTCTACCTGGCCGCCCTGCGGGCCGCGGCCGAGATGGCGCGCCATCTCGACGAGCCGGAGCAGGCCGCCGAGTACGACGCCATCGCCCGCCGCGGACAGGAGTGGCTGGAGGCGAACCTCTTCAACGGCGAGTACTACTTTCAGCGAATCAACCTGGCTGACCGCGCGCCCCTCGACGCCCATGGCGTGACGGCCACCTACTGGAATGCGGAGCATGACGAGGTTAAATACCAGATCGGCGAAGGTTGCGGCATCGACCAAGTGCTGGCGCAGTTGCACGCCGACCTCTACGGGCTTGGCGACATCTTCGACCCCGCGCGTGTCCGCTCGGCCGTGGCAGCCATCTTCCGCCACAATTTCGCCAGTCCGCTGCGCGACCTTGTCAACCCCTGCCGGGTCTTCGGGCTAAACGACGAGAGCGGCCTGGTCATCTGCTCCTGGCCGGAAGGGCGGCGGCGTCCGGTGATCCCCATTCCCTATGCTCAGGAGGCCATGCACGGCTTTGAGTACGCGGCGGCCACGCTGATGATCTCGCGCGGGCTTCTCGACGAGGGCTTGCGCGTGGTCGCCGGCGTCCGCGACCGATATGACGGCCGCCACCGCAACCCGTGGAACGAGATCGAGTGCGGCAGCAACTACGCCCGCTCCATGGCCA
>CAYRPP010000256.1:0-3024 GCA_964426115.1 uncultured Lentisphaerales bacterium
TTTCAAAGCAGACGACGCCCATCTCGTCGTGCTTTTTCCGGGCGGCGGCGAAATCGTCCGTCGCGTTCTCCCACGAGCTGCCGTCTCCGGTGCCGGCCGCCGTCGGCGCGACATACAGTGTGCGCGTCGACTTGGTGATCACCTTTGCCAAATAGGTCGTGTCGTCGTCCGGGACGACGGACGGCAGACCGATCCAGCCGGCGAAGAACCACCCGTCGTCCACGGTGAACGCCGGGATCTCCGGGAAGGACGCGCCGGCTGAGACGTTGGTGACAAAGGAGTGCGAGCCGGATGCATCGAAAGTCGCGTTCTCGCCAAGGTTGAACGTGAGCGCAACGGACTTGGTGGTGAACTTCGCGGTTAGGACGAGATCCGCGTCGAGCGCGGAAATGACGAGCGGATTCGCCGCGGAGTAGAGCGAGTCGTCCGTCCGGTACCAGCCCGAGAAGACGTTTTCGCTCGTCGCCGTCACCGGCGCGATTGCCGTGCCCGCCGCCACCGCCTGGTTTGCGGGCGTGGAAAGCGTGCCGGCCGAGACTGGCGCGCGGCGCAGAACCAGATTCGCGCCGCTGGCGGCGGTTGTGTCGAGAGCCTGCGAAGCGCCGCGGGTGAACGAACCCTGGGGGCGCGTCGTGCCGAAGGCATCCTGCAAGGCCCCTCCGGCCCCGGTCACCCCCGTCCCGAGCTTGGAGACGAGCGGCAGCCAGGTCTCGGTCTCCTTGAGCCGGTAGGCGTAGGACGCGGGCACCGTCGAGGTGCGTGTCGCGTTCGGCGAGACGTCCGCTGTCGAGCGGATGTCCGGAGTCTTCACCGCCGGAACAAGCGCATAGTATCCGTTCCCCGTGGACAATGCCTTAACCGGCACGTGGTCGTAGGTGACGCCCGAGAGCGTGCCGTAGTCGGTCGGCTGGAAGTCCGGGTATAGGTTCTCGATCGCGCAGTCGATGACGCTCAACTGCGACGGGGTGTCGGTGCGGATCGGGGACATGACGCAGTTTGGATCCTCGGTAGTGAAGATGCAGTTGAGCAGCGTGCTCGTCTGAACCTGTGAACCGTATTGCATGAAGTCGCAGACACCATCCACCGGCCCGAGGAACGTGCAGTTCGCAACGCCGGCCTGGCTGGACAATGCCCCGAGCGAGCTGATGGCGATACCGCGGCAGGTGACCACCGTGCTCCCTTCCGCCCCTGCGGCGTATTCGAGGCGGTTCGAGATGAACGAGCAGCCAACGACGGAGAGCCACGTGCTCTTGGAGGTCGTCGTGCCGTTGCCGAAAAACGCCATCATGGCTTCGTTGCCGGCAGCGAGGTTGTTCACGGTCGCGACAAGGCGGTTGTTCGCGAATGTGCAGTTTTCGACCAGCGGATTGTTGTCATAGGTCGTATTGTTGACGCCCATCATGCGGTAGGCCGCGCCGCCCGACATCGTGAAGAACGAAATGTTGTCCGCGACGAGACATCCGCGCATCTCTCCGGACGTGGTGTTCTTCTCCTTCGCGAGCGACACGACAACCGGGGCCGCCCCGTTGGTGTAGCATCCCGCGTTGTTGGTGATGATGCAGTCCTCCCAGACGGCGTTGCCACTGCCGATAATGGTGCCGGTTTGGTTGACGCCTTTGGGCATCATCGCGTTGCGGGTGAAGACCGAGCGGCGCACCACCGAACCCTGCGGACCCAGCGCCACGACCGGCCCCGCCCCCTGATTGCCCTTGTTGACGCAGCCCATGAAGAGGCACTCCTCGATGATGGTGTTGCCTGACGAAGAGATCGCCGGATTGGATCCGTATGCGAACGTGGTGCCGATGAAGCGGCACTTCGAAATGTGGCGGTACGCGGCGGTGCCGCCGCTATCGGAGATCGCGCCGCCCTGGGTATTGTTGCAGGTGAAGGTGCAGTTGGAGATCCAGTTCTCGCCGCAGCCGTACCGGTACTGCACCACGCCCGAGGTGCTGCTGGCGCGGCCGAAGCCGACGAAGTAAAGCCCGTCGACCGTGCCCGAGGCGCCTGTCCCGACCGACAGCGGTTTGCAGCCGCTGCTCGACGCGTTGTAGTACGTGTCGTACCGACCGGTGCATGACGGCGGCATCTGGAAAACGTAGTCGGTGAAGACCGAGGACGTCGTGGTCGTTTCGGTGACGGCGCCGGTGTCGGGATCGATCTCGACATGCGTCCACTTGAGGTTGTTGACGTTCGATACCCTGGAGATGATCGTCGCGTAGGCGTCGATGTCGCGTACCATGTCGCCGTCCGCCGACGCCCGGTAGCCGCCGCGGATCACGAACCCGGTGCCGTAGACGTAGTTGTTCGTAGAGGTCGAGGAGTCGTCAACCGGCCTGTAGACGCCTTGCGCGATATTGAGCGTGCGGTCGGTGCCGTCGGAGAGCGCATTTAGCGCCACGATCGCGGCGTTCCAATTGGTGAACGCGTTCGACCAACTGGAGCCGTTGTTGCCGCCGGTGGCGTCGGCCTTTAGGTAGATGGCGCCTTGCGCGTAGGCGCAAGCAAGCGCAAGTGTGAGAAACACCGCGGATGTCTTCATGGCTGGCTCCTTTACATGTTCAACGGCTGAGGAGAACCAAAACTTGAGAGTGGCGGGTTCTCTGGCAGTTCCTGGTCCGTGCGAACGCATTTCCGCACCCGTCGGACTCCCATGAACGCCACCGCTCCGAGACATTGTGTAGTGTATGCATCAGGAGAGGCAAGTCAAGCGCTGTTTCAAGAAAGGGTAGGAGCAATAAGTCTGCCAAACTGCACGCTTTTTTCGCGGCCGCCCCGTCCGGTCAAGCCCCTTGTCGGGCGTCCTGGGCGGTTTTTGTGGGGCTGTTATGGGGGGGGATGTGGCTGTTATGGGTTGTTATGGGCGGGCAACAGGGAGAAGCGGACACAAGCGGGGAAAAGGCCGTGAAACCGGCCGGATATACAAAAAGCCCCACAAACATTGGCTTTTCGCATGTTTGCGGGGCTTACGAAGTGGTAGGAGCGGAGGGACTCGAACCCACGACCCGCTGATTAAGAGTCAGCTGC
>CAYRPP010000257.1:0-3018 GCA_964426115.1 uncultured Lentisphaerales bacterium
GGCGGCGTCTACCAGACCGGCGGCATCGTGCGCGACTGCGCAATCACGAACAACTACGCTGCCCGCTGGAACACCGTCAACCCCGTGGCGGGCGGCGCGCGCGTCGATGGCGGCCTGATGGAACGCTGCGTGATTTCCGGCAACATCAACGGCTCGTACACCGACACCTTGAAGGCTGATGGTGTCAAGAACTCCGCCGGCGGACTGATCGTCAACGGCGCGGCCATTGTCCGCAACTGCCTTGTGAGCGGCAACAGCGTCACGAACCACTCGCCCGAGACTTCCGCGGGCCTGATGCTGACGGCCGCCGCGTCCGCCGGCGCGGTCACGAACGTCACGGTGGCCGGCAACATCGACCTCGCGGCGAGCGCCCCTCTCGCAGCCTATGTCGCGGCCGGCCGTGTCTGCAACGCGATTCTCTGGGGGGACGGCATACCGTCCGACGTGACGTGGGCGGGCGGTACGATCACCTGTTCGTGCTTCGCGTCCGCGACGACCGGCGACGGCAGCGGCAACCTCTCATCCGACCCCGTTTTCCGGAACGCCGGCATGGGCGACTACCGCATCCTGTCGTTCTCGCCCTGCGTCGACGCGGGCCGCAATGGCGGCTGGACCGCCGCCGACACTGATCTGGCGGGTGTCGCGCGCATCCTGGGACGGCACGTCGACATCGGGGCCTATGAGAACACCGCCGCCCGCGGTACAATGCTCCTGTTGCGGTAGACCCGATCCTACCCTGCGCAGGGTGGCCGGGGCTGTGATTCGGTTCTACCTCAGTATCAACAGTGTTTGCTGGAAGCTGGTGAAGGCGTAGGCGCCGATCTCGGCCGTGCCTTTGGGCTTCAGGAACGTCACTCCGCGGAGATCCCTGGCCCCGGCCAGGATCGGACCGGTCAGCGCGGCATTGCCGATTGCGACCGATCCCTTGGGAGCGTGGCAGTGGGGCCGGACGTCCCGGACGGCCATCTCAGATCATAAAATCGCGGTTCGGGACGTCCCGCGCCACTGTTTCCAGAAGCGCGCGCGGGCGCGCGCAAAATCTTGTGCGGCCCCATCGGCATTCACATGCGCTCGCCTCGCGCCCCCGTGGCTACCCGAACACGCACGCTTGACAATAAATTCGATAATCCCTATCATTTAACTCGTATTAGGAGATACTTGCATGCGTCTTACCCTGCGAAGCGAATACGCCCTGCTGGCGCTGGTGCATCTTGGACGCCGGCCTGCCGGGGAACTTGTCAGCGCCGGCGACATCGCCCGCGCGCAGCGGATCCCGCCGCGCTTCCTCGAGCAGATACTGCTGCTGCTCAAGCGCGCGGGCATCGTTCGCAGCGCCAAGGGCCGCGGCGGCGGTTTCCAGTTGGCGCGCGCGCCCGGGCAGATCACGCTGGCCGAAGTGGTGCGGCTGCTCGACGGTCCGCTAGCCCCCACCGAGTCGGTCAGCCGCTACTTCCGCGGCCCGACGCCCATCCTGCGCGAGAAGCGCCTCACGGCGTTTTTCCGCGAGATCCGCGACCTGGTGGCCGAGCGCATGGAGCGCGCCACGCTGGCGGACATGCTGTAATTGTTAATGAGAAGCGAAATTGCCATGAACCTGCGCAACCTACTGATCCTTGCCGGCGGCGCGCTGCTGGCCGGCGCCGCACTGGCCGCGCCCCGCGCGCCCGTCCTGCTGAACGTCTCCTACGATCCGACGCGCGAGTTCTACCAGGAGTTCAACGCCTCCTTTGCCCGCCTCTGGCAGGCCCGCGCGGGCGTCGCCCCCGAAATCCGCCAGTCGCACGGCGGCTCGGGCAAGCAGGCGCGCGCGGTCATTGACGGACTACAGGCGGATGTCGTCACGCTGGCGCTGGCCTACGACATCGACGCCATCGCCGCGCAGGCGCGCCTGCTGCCGACCAACTGGCAGTCGCGGCTGCCGCACAACAGCGCACCCTACGTCTCGACACTGGCGTTCCTCGTGCGCAAGGGCAATCCCAAGGGCATCCACGACTGGAGCGACCTCGTGCGGCCCGGCGTGCAGGTCATCACTCCCAATCCCAAGACCTCGGGCGTCGCGCGCTGGAACTACCTCGCCGCCTGGGGTTTTGCCCTCAAGGCGGGCGGTAACGACCCCGCCACCGCCCGCGACTTCGTCGCCCGGCTCTACCGCAACGTCCCCGTGCTCGACTCCGGCGCCCGCGGGGCGACGACGACCTTCATCGAGCGCGGCATCGGCGACGTGCTCATCAACTGGGAGAACGAGCTGCTGCTCGTCACGCGCCGGCTCCAGCCCGGCGACTTCGAGCTGGTCTCGCCGTCGATCAGCATCCGCGCCGAGCCGGTCGTGGCGCTGGTCGACGCCAACGCCGACCGCCACGGCACGCGCGCCATGGCCGAGGCCTACCTGCAGCACCTCTATTCCGACGAGGGCCAGGCGCTCGCGGCGCGCCACTTCTACCGCCCGGCCGTGAGCTCGGCCTGGGCGCGCTGCGCGGCCGACTTTCCCGCGCAGGCGACCTTCACCATCGACGCGGTGTTCGGCGGCTGGCAGCGGGCGCACGCCGCGCATTTCGCCGAGGGCGCCTCCTTCGACCAGATCTATCTGCGTTAAACACGACGCGCCATGCGCCTGTTCCGCCGACATTCGCTCCTGCCCGGCTTCGGTCCGGCCCTGGGATTCACGCTCTTCTATCTCGGCCTGCTGGTGCTGCTGCCGCTGGGCGGCGCCATCCTGAAAGCCGCCGGGCTTTCGTGGACGGACTTCCGGAGTCTCGTCACCGGGCCGCGCGCCGCCGCCGCCTTCCGTCTCTCCTTGACGGCCGCCTTCGGGGCGGCGCTGGTCAACGCGGTCTTCGGATTCATCGCCGCCTGGGTGCTTGTGCGCTACACCTTCCCCGGGCGCCGGCTCCTCGACGCGCTCGTCGACCTGCCATTCGCCCTGCCGACCTCCGTCGCGGGCATCGCGCTGACCGCGCTCTTCGCGCGCAACGGCTGGATCGGCGCCTGGCTGGAGCCGCTCGGGATCCGCGTGGCCTT
>CAYRPP010000258.1:0-2999 GCA_964426115.1 uncultured Lentisphaerales bacterium
TCGCCGTGGGGCCAGCTCGCCAAGGGCGGCAAGACGCGCAACCCGCGCAAGACGTCGGCGCGACTCATTGTCAAGCGGAGAAAGTAAGCGATGGCACGGTCAATCAAGAAGGGCCCCTACGTGGAGGCCAAGCTGCTGGCGAAGGTGGAGAAGATGCGCCAGAGCGGGCGTTTGCAGCCGATCAAGACCTGGTCGCGGCGTTCGATGATCATGCCGGAGTTCGTCGGCCTGACCTTCGCCATCCACAACGGCCGCCAGCACGTACCCATCTTTGTCAACGAGAACATGGTCGGGCACCGGCTCGGCGAGTTCGCGCCCACGCGCATCTTCCGCTCGCACGGCACGACCACCAACAAGGTTGCCGCGAAGTAGGCGCAGGGAGCGCTCATGGAAATCACCGCTATCACCCGCAACGTGCGCCTGTCGGCCCAGAAGGGCCGTCCGCTGGCGCGCAAGGTACAGGGACTTCCCGTCGCGGAAGCGCTGCGGACGACGCAGTTCAGCCCGCTGAAGGCGGCCTTCCACCTCGAGAAGACGCTCAAGGCGGCCATGGCCAATGCGCGGCACAACCGCAATTTGGACGTGGACGGTCTGCACGTCAAGCTGGCCGTGTTCGACGAGGGGGCGCGGTTGCGCCGCCACTGGCCGCGCGCCCGCGGCAGCGCCAGCCCCATCGCCCGGCGCCTCTGCCATGTCAAGGTCGTGTTGGCCGAAGGCCGGGACGCGTAGTTTTAGGAAGGAGCGGAACTTGGGACAGAAAGTAAATCCGATCGGATTCCGGATCGTACTGGACAAGCAGTGGCGGTCGCGGTGGTACAGCGACAAGAAGCACTTCGGCGAGCTGCTCGCCGAGGATCAGGCCATCCGGGCCGCGGTGATGAAGCGGCTGGCCAGCGCGGCCGTGTCCAAGGTGGTCATCGAGCGCTACGCCAACCGCGTGCGCGTCAACATCTTCACGGCGCGCCCCGGTATCGTCATCGGCCGCAAGGGCGGTAACGACGTCGACCAGGTCCGGCAGGAGCTCGCCAAGCTCACCGGCAAGGAGATCTACCTCGAGATCCACGAGGTGCGCGACGCGGATGCCAACGCGCAGCTCGTCTCGGAGGGCATTGCCCAGCAGATCGAGCGGCGCGTGGCGCTGCGGCGTGCCATCAAGCGCGCGCAGAAGATCGCCATGGACATGGGCGTCGACGGCATCAAGGTGCGCTGCTGCGGGCGGATCAACAACGCCGAGATCGCGCGCGTCGAGTGGAGCAAGGAGGGCAAGGTGCCCCTGCACACGATGCGGGCCAACATCGATTACGGGTTTTCCGAGGCCCACACGACGGCCGGCCTGATCGGCGTCAAGGTCTGGATCTGCAAGCGCGACGATTTCCAGCCGGCGCGCGTCGGCGGCACACGGAGGAAGAGCCATGCCCCTAATGCCTAAACGCGTGCTGCACCGCAAGCAGTCGAAGGGCAGCCGCAGCGGCCACGCCACCTCGGGCACCGAGCTGGCTTACGGCGATTTCGGCATCAAGGCGCTTTCGCGCGGGTGGCTCAAGAGCACCCAGATCGAGGCCTGCCGCATCGCCATGAACCGCTACATGAAGCGCAAGGGCAAGCTCTGGATCCGCGTCTTCCCGGACAAGCCGGTGACCAAGAAGCCCATCGAGGTTCGCATGGGCAGCGGCAAGGGCAACCCCGAGTTCTGGGTGGCCGTGATCGTGCCCGGCAAGATGCTCTTCGAGATCGGCGGGGTGCCGGAGGCCACGGCGCGCGAGTGCCTGCGCCTGGCGGACACCAAGATCGGTATCCAGACGCAACTGGTTTCGCGCCAGCGCTAGACCGGCCACGGGCGGCCACGGCCGCCGGGAGCAGTAGATGAAGCCACGGGACATAAGGGAATTGAGCGACACGGAACTGGACGCGCGCGTCCGCGAGACGCAGCGCGAGCTGGCCGGCCTGCGCCTGAAGCATCGCAGCGGCGTGGCCGTCGAGAAGGCGGTCCAGATGCGCCACATGCGCCGCGACATCGCGCGCATGAAGACCATCGCCGCCGAGCGGGAGAGGTTAGCATGAGCGAGCAAGTGCAGCAGCGCGGCGGCCGCAAGGCGCGCCGGGGAGTGGTCGTCAGCCGCAGCGGCGACAAGAGCATAGTGGTCGAGGGTGAGCGGCGCCTGCCGCATCCCAAGTACGGCAAGGTCATCCGCCAGCAGCGTAAGTACCATGTGCATGACGCGGAGAACGCCGCCGCCGTCGGCGACGTGGTGGACATCGCCGAGTGCCGTCCCTTGAGCGCCACCAAGCGTTGGCGCCTGGTGGCCAAGGTCGCGGCCGCGGCCGGCGGGGGAGCGAAACAGCCATGATCCGCGAGGAAACCAATCTTGTCGTGGCGGACAACACGGGCGCCAAGCGCGCCCGCTGCTTCCGCGTCCTTGGGCAACACAAGGAGTTCGCGCACGTCGGCGATGTGATCCGCGTGGCCATCAAGGAGGCCGCGCCCACCGGCGCTGTCAAGAAGGGCCAGGTCTGCCTGGCGGTGATCGTGCGCACGGCGCATCCGATCCGCCGCGATGACGGCTCGCTCGTATCCTTCGACCAGAACGCCTGCGTGATCGTCGACGCCAAGTTCAACCCCCTCGGGACGCGCATCTTCGGCCCGGTGGCGCGCGAGCTGCGCGACACGCCCTGCGCCAAGGTCATATCGCTGGCGCCCGAAGTCGTCTAGCCCGCTGGAAGCACCATCATGAGCATCGCACGAATTAAGAAGAACGACATCGTCATCGCCAACGCGGGCGAGTACAAGGGCCAGACTGGGCGTGTCCTGTCGGTGGATCCCGCCGCGGGCAAGGCCGTCGTCGAGGGGCTCAACATCGTCAAGCGCGCGGTGCGCCGCACGCAGGAGAAGCCCGCCGGCGGCTACAACGAGTTCGAGGCGCCGATCCGGCTGTCGAACCTCATGCCCTACGACCCCGACCGCAAGAAGGGCGTGCGCATCTCGCGTGTCCGCGAGGGCG
>CAYRPP010000259.1:0-2983 GCA_964426115.1 uncultured Lentisphaerales bacterium
CGACGGGGTAGATGAAGGTGGGGCGGTTGAACCACTGGAACTGCCGGTTCTGCGAAAGCAGCGGCACGCCCTTGGGCGAGGCGATCGGCGTATAGGCGATGGCGATCTTCATGGCGGCGGGCGTCGCGCGCGGCGCAATAGCGGCGGCGACTTGGCGCCAGTTTCGCCTTTTCGCGGCGCCGGCGCAACGTCAAAGTTCTGCTACCCGAGCATCACCTGGCCGCCGGTCACTGGCAGGGCCTGTCCCGTCTCGTAGGGCTGCTCCATCAGGTAGAAGAGCGCATGCATGACGTCGGACGTGGTGCAGCCCCGGCCCATCGGCACCTTGCTCTCGTAGAAGCGGCGCACGTCCGCCACCGTCCGCGCCCCGGGCACCTTGCCGGAGCGCAGGTACTGCACGAAGAGCCCGCGGTCGGGATCGGACCAGAGCGGCCCGTCGAGGAAGTTGCCGGGGCAGATGGCGTTGACCTTGATGCCGTGCGTCACCAGCTCCAGCGCGAAGCTCTGGGTCAGGCCGATCCCGCCGAACTTGCTCCCGGCATAGGCGCCGTTGCGGTTCGAGCCGACGAGCCCCGACTTGCTGTTGATCTGGATGATGTCGAAGAGGCAGTGCGGCGCGCCGCGGCGCTGCAGCGCCATGACCGGGGCCACGGCCTGCACGGCGGCGAAGTAGCCGGTGTAGTTGACCTGCGTTACGCGCTCGAACTCCGCCAGCGGCTGCTCCATCACGCTGCCCGCCCGGACAATGCCGGCATTGGAGACGAGCAGGTCGATGCCGCCCCAGTGGCGCACGATGCGCGACACGGCCGCGCGCAGGGTGTCCGGGCGGGTGACGTCCGCCACGACTCCCAGCGCCGTGTCGTCGCCATGCTCGCGCGCGAGCCGCGCGGCGGCCGCCTGGACGCCATCGGCGTTGATGTCGGCCAGCACGACCTGCGCGCCGGCAGCGGCCAGGGCGGAGGCGATCTCGAGTCCGAAGCCCTGCGCCGCCCCCGTCACGACGGCGATCTTGCCGGCGGCACGTCCGGCGCGCGCGGGCCACCGCAGCCGCACCCTGCCGAGGCACTCCAGCTCGAAACCGGCGGCATCGGCGGGCAGGCCAGCGAGGCGCGCGCGCAGGGCTTCCAGCCGTCCGTCGTCGGGCGTCTCCTGGACGGTGGACACCGGCGGCGCGCCCGCGTCGTCCAGGTTCAGCAGGGGCAGGCGCGCACCGCGCGCCAGCAGGCCGCGTGCAAGTGGGAGGTATTGTTCAGGCATGGTTTATTCCAGAATGGCGTCCAGCAGACGCTCGACATCCGCGGGACCCACGTCGCGTGGATTGGCCTTGGTCGATCCAGACTGCAGGGTCTCGGCGACAATGGCGCTGCGGTCGGGAAGGCGCGCTCCCCGGAAGGGCGAGACCAGATGGAAGGTGTCCAGCGCCTCATCGACCCAACGCGCGAAATCGCCGCCGGCGGCGCGGTCGATGGCCGGCCGCAGTTCCGCGGTGGCGGGGGCGTTGAACCGCAACACGGCCGGCAGGCAGCAGGCGCAGACCAGGCCGTGGGGCGCGTTCAGGCGCGCGCCGAGCGGATGGGCCAGCCCGTGAACCACTCCCAGGCGCGCATGGGAGAGGGCCAGGCCGGCGAGGTAGCTGCCAGCGAGCAGGTCGGCAGCGGCCGAGGTGTCGCCGGCATGCAGGCCCGGCAGGTTGCGGATGATGGCCGTGAAGGCGCGCGCCGAGAGGTCGCGCGTGAAGGGGGTGGCGTAGCGGCTGACCCACGACTCGTAGGCCTGCGTCAGCGCATCCATGCCGGCTGCGGCCACGGTCGCCTTCGGACAGGCGTGCAGCAGCGCGTCATCGAGCAGCACCACCCGCGGCATGAACGAGGGGTGGCGGATCGACTGCTTGAGGCCGCGCGCGGTGTCGGTCAGCACGGCGACCACGGTGGCCTCGGAACCCGTGCCGGCCGTGGTCGGCGCCGCGATGAAGGGCAGCGTGGCGGGAGGAATCGACCGGCCCTGCTGGTAGGCCGCCACGGGCTCGGGCGCGTGCAGCAGGCCGGCCGCGGCCTTGGCCAAATCCAGCACGCTGCCGCCGCCGATGCCCGCCACCCATCCGGGACGCTGTTCGCGCAGGAAGGCGCGCAGGGACTCGACCTCGTCCAGCGTCGGCTCGCCTCCCTGGTGACGGAAGGCGGCGACGCTGGCCGCCGCGGGAAACGCGCCGAGCACCGCGTCGCGGCACGCGCCGCCGAAGGCGCGCCCATGCACGATCACGCCGCGGTCGCCGAAGACGGCCGACTCCTCCGCCAGTCGGCGCAGGATGCCGGTGCCCGTCACGGTGCGCCCGGGGAACAGGAGCGGAGAAGGGAGCATCAGGCGCCTGCCGCGGCGGGGTAGCGAACGATGAAGGCCAGCAGCTCCAGCGGCCCGTCGCCGCTGTTGGCGATGCTGTGCGAGGCGCCGCGGCCGGTCAGCACGGCGTCACCCGGGCCGACGACCGACTCGGTGGCGCCATCCGTCAGCCGTCCCTGGCCGCGCGAGATGACGTAGACCTCGTCCTCGCCCTCGTGCGCATGGCTGCCGATGGAGGCGCCGGGCGGCAGCGTGAGACGCGCGCAGAGGCGCACGGGGGCGCCAAAGGCCGCCGGGGCGAACAACGGCTGCACCGATACCGTGCCCTGGCCGCCGCGCATGTTAGGCCGCAGTTCGACCGCCTGGTCGCTGAATTTACGAATCATGACCCTCTCCCTTGAAGAATATTCAGTGTAGCACAGCCATCGCCCGCGGACAACCCGGTGATGAGGTATTCGGGTAATCGGCCTAGCCGCAGGGGGGCGCGCGGGAGGCGCATGGAGGAGCGGGCGGCAGTTGCAGGCAGGCGCGTCACGCTGTACACGCCCTTGCCCCGTTTAACCGGGCCTGAAGGCCCTCGCATACTTCCGGCTGAAGCCGGTACTCCGACGGGAGGTCCGTGCCGGTGAACCCTCGCGTCGGAGTC
>CAYRPP010000260.1:0-2979 GCA_964426115.1 uncultured Lentisphaerales bacterium
AGGGCGACGGCGAGCTTGGCCTGACGCGCCTGCTCCTTCCGCGCCCGCTGCTCCGCCGCCAGGCGGTCGGCCTCGGCTTTCAAGGCCGCCCGCGCCTCAACCACGGCTTCGGCCTTCCGAACAACAACCATGGCAGCCCCGGTCGCCAGCGCGGCCGCCACCATGGCGAGAATGAAATTCCTCTTCCGCCGTGCGAGGATGCGGGCGCAGTCGGCCAGGATGGCGTCCGCGCAGTCGCGCTGCACTTCGAGCGCTGTCCGCGCCAAACGCTCCGCCTTGGCCACCTGCCTCGTCTTCAGTGCCTCGTGCGCGCCGGCCAGCGACTGCGATACCCGCTCAAGGGCGGCGGTGATCTGCGCGCCGTCGACATGGTTACCGCCAGCGGCATCCAGCTTCTCGGCCTGGTTCCATAGCAGGTGCGCCTGGTCGGGCCGTCGCGCCTCCAGCGCCTCCCGCGCCTGCCGCCGCAGGCTGGCGGCCGTTTCCATGGCGCTCCGCGCCAACTGCTCCAGCTCCCCGGCGCTGGCATGGTCGGGAACAATCGCCAGCGCCGCACGGCACGCCGTCAGCACCTTCGCATTGTCGGTGTGCAGAAGCCTCTCGGCCTCCTGGACGAGCTCGCACAACCGCTGCTCGCGCTCCTGGCAGTCGCGGCGCAGGCGTTCGGCTTCAACCGAGCGGGGGGCGGCACCCAGGGCCGTCTCGGCCGCCTTTACAGCCTCGGCGAAACGGTGCGCGTCAGCCGCCGCGGCGGCCGCGGCCAGCGCCGTCTCGTAGTCTCCGAGGCGCTGCTCGACAGTCTCCGCCACGATGGAGGCGCCGGCCTCCATGCCTCCAATGGCAGCCAGTTCCGTCAGTGCCACCTGCGCGGCGGGACGGTCGCCGACGGCAACGGCTTCTTCCGCCCGCTCCTTCAGACTGGCCGCCTGCTTGAGGCGTTCCGCCAGCGGCGGCAGCGTGCTGTCGTGGGGATCGAGTTCCATGCCGTGCGCCACCGCGCCGGCGGCGGCGGCGAAATCCCCCGCCGACAGGCGCTCGTGCGCCTCCAGGCGCAGACTCTCGCAGGTCTTCTGCGCCTCGATGGCCTGCTCATTGAGCCTGGCTATCCCGGCGCGCAGCGTCTGCCCCTTGGCGCCGGGAAGGCGAACCTTGCCCGTTTCCAGCAGGCCCGCCTCTTTGACCACCCGGCTCCAACGCTTCTCGCCCGCCGCCTTCTCCATCCGCGACAAGGCATCCTTCCAGGCGGCAAATCCCTCCACATCGGTGCCGCAGCCGCCGCAGAACTGCTTGTGCACCGAGTTTTCGCGCTCGCACTCGGGACAGAGCCGCGTCATGCCCGCCCCGCAGCTCTCGCAGAACTTCACGTCGGGCGCATTGGCCACCCCGCAGGCCGGGCAGGCGTTGTCTGACAATCCGCCTCCGCGTTCTCCACCGTTTGCCACGCCGAACCCGGAGGCGAAGGCGGGGCTCCGCGAGGACTCAACGGCCTCCAGCGCCGCGAGCAGTTCCTCGCAACTGAAATAGCGCTCCTCGGGATTGCTCTTGATGCACCTGAGCACCACCTTCGCCAGGGCCGGCGGCAGCTTCTCGGGATCGACGTTGTCCGGAACATCGCCGGACACCAGCTCGTAGAGCACCTTGCCGAGGGCGTAGATGTCGGCCGTGTGGTTCACCCCCTTGGCGTCCCGCCGCTGCTCGGGCGGCATGTACCACGGCGTGCCCATACCGTAGCCCGACAGCGACAGCTCGCTGTCGCTGCCGACGCGGGCGAGGCCGAAGTCGACGATCTTGGGTACCGTCTCCTCCCCCTCCCGGCACAGCAGGATGTTGCCCGGCTTGATGTCGCGGTGCACCAGGTTCCTGCGGTGCGCGCATACCAGCCCCTGCGCGATCCCGCGCACCAGCGCCAGCGCCTCGGGAACCGGGAGCCGGCCGCCGCGCTCCTTGAGATGCTGCCGCAGCGTCGCGCCGGCGACGTATTCCATCACGATGTAGTCGCCCTCGGCATCCCGGTCGTGGTCGTAGACCGCCACGATGTTGCGGTGGTTCAGACCCGCGATCGCCTGCGCCTCGCGCCGGAACCGCGCCAGCGTCTGTTCCCCCGCGCGGCCCCGCAGCGCCTCGGCCAGCAGCCGCTTGACCGCCACGATCCGTCCCAGCTTGCGGTCGCGCGCCTTCCAGACCATCGCGAAGCCGCCCCGGCCGATCTCCTCCAAGAGCTCGTAGCGCGAGGCAAGCGGGGTGGCGGAGTCCGGTGCCGGGTGTTCGGAATCGGGTGCCGGGCCACCCACCGTGGGCAGGGAGTTCAGGGAGCGAACGGGCGGGGGAGCGTCTGCAGGCGGCGGTCCTCCCGGCCGCATCGTCCGCAGGCCTCCGATCGAGGCCTCCGACGTGGACTCGTGCGACGCGCCCGTCGACGCCCCGCACTCCGGACAGAACTTCGCCCCCCCGGGCAGTGCTTTCCCGCATTCCGGACACTTCACGACCGATCCCCTTCCATTCCGCCGCATCATAGCCGGTTTCGACGGGGCGCCGCAATCCCGGAATCTCCGCGATGCAGTCCGGTTCCGCGAGCACAGCGGCTCACCGCAGGTTCGCCCGCCTGCCCAACTCCTCCGCGTTCCCCGCACCGCCGCGAGGCCGAATACCCAATACCAAATGCCAAAACCACAACCCGTCGCGCACAGGGGGGCAAGCCCCCCTGTACCCCTTACAGGCGGCCGCCGGCCGCGCCCCTTTCGCTCGCTTCGCGGCGAGGGGCGACGTCCGCCACGCCGCCAGAGCACCGTCAAGGATCATTGAGGGCTCCTCGCGAGGCGCAAGCCCAGCGTGATGGCGCGGAAGCCGGGGCCGTACCTGCCGCGGTTCGCGGAGCGGCAGCTCCTGGCGTCGTCGTCCCAGCCGCCGCCCCGGAGGACGCGGTCCGAACCCGAACCGGGGCCAAGGGGATCGGTCGCGATCCCCGATGGATACTCGCCG
>CAYRPP010000261.1:0-2972 GCA_964426115.1 uncultured Lentisphaerales bacterium
TCCGTATGGATGCCACTCTCCAAGAGCCGATGCGGGCGGTGCTGGAACGCCTGCTAGCCTCAAGGCGCATTGTCGTGACGGCCCACATCCGGCCCGACGGCGACGCCCTGGGGTCGGCGCTGGCGCTGGCCGGATGCCTGCGGCACGCAGGCAGGCATGTCCAGGTGGCGCTCGACCGCGGCGAGATCGGCGTGGCCGCCGTGCTCGATGGCGTCGAGGAGCTGACGCCCTGCGCGGAGGCCGATCCCGGAGCCGATCTGCTGGTGGTCGTAGACTGCGCCGCGCGGAACCGGATGCCGGAAGCCCTGCAGCCGCTTGCCGGGCGCCTGCCGACCCTGGTCATCGACCATCATCCGACCAACACCCGCTTCGGCGACGCGCAATGGATCGACCCCTCCGCCAGCAGCACGGGGGAGATGGTCTGGCGGCTGTCGCGCGCGGCGGGCTGGCCGCTCGACCGCAGGATCGCCGAGGCCTTGTGGGTGGCGTTGATCACCGACACGGGGCGCTTCGCATACGAGTCGACCTCGCCCGCGACGATGACCTGCGCCGCCGACCTGCTGACGCACGGAGTCCGCACGGCCTGGCTCAACGAGCAGATCTACACGCTATTCGACTGGCGCGTACTGCAGTTGCGCAAGCGCGCCTACGACACGCTGGAGTCCTGGATGGAAGGGCGCGTGACCGTGGTCTCGCTGGCCCACGGCGATTTCGCCGCCACCGGATGCACCAAGGCCGACGCCGAGGACATCATCGAGATCCCCCGTTCGGCACGCGGCAGCCAGGTGGCGCTCTTCCTCTACGAGACCGAACCCGGCGCGACCGTCACGCGCGTCAGCATCCGCACGCGTCCGCCGCTCGACGCCATCCTCCTCGCGCGGCGCTACGGGGGCGGCGGGCACCACCGCGCCGCCGGCGCCACAGTGCCTGGCGGCCTGACGGCCGCGCGCGCGGAATTGCGGCTCGTGGTGGAGGCGCTCTACGGCGACTCGGTGAAGCAGATGCGTCCGACGCACTCGCGGAAGTTGTCGTAGCCCTGAAGGATCTGGATGTCCATGCGCAGGTAGTAGACAGGCACCTTGGCGTTCTCGATTCGCGGCAGTCGCACAGAGTCCTTCTCCGTGGTCAGGATCATCTCGGCGCCGATCCCTGCGGCGTAGTCGATGATGTCGATGATCTCCTGGCGGCGGAAGCGGTGGTGGTCGACAAAGCGCTTGCACGCCAGCACCCGCGCTCCCATGCCTCGGAGCGAGTTCTCGAAGCCCGAAGGCACGGCGATGCCCGAGAGCGACACCACCGGACGTCCGGCGACCGCGGCAAGCTCAATGCGCGCGCCGGTCTCCACTTCCTTGAAGAAGCAGGAGCGGTGGCAGCACTCAGTGATCTCGGCACGGGGGTTGAGCCCGCGGAGTTGGCGGCGCAGGGCCTCGCTGTGGCCGTCGGATTTGGTGATGAAGATGAAGTTGGCGCGCCGGATGTTGCGCGCCGGCTCGCGCAGGATGCCCCGCGGCAGGAGGTGCCCATTGCCAAAGGGGTTCGTGTGGTCGACCAGCACGACCTCGTGGCGGTGCAGCATGCGCTGGTACTGGAAGCCGTCGTCGAGGATCAGCATGTCGCAGCCGAAGTGCTTGATCGCGTAGCGCGCGCTCTTGACGCGGTCCTTGTCGACGAGCACCACTACGCCCGGCAGGTTCCGCGCCAGCATGTAGGGCTCGTCGCCGCTCATCTCGCTGTCGAGCAGCAGGCGCTCGCCGTCGCTGACCACGCGCGGTGGGCTGAACTGCTGGCCGAGCAATAGCCGCTGTAGCAGCGGCTTCTCCTTCTTGCGGTAACCGCGGCTGAGGATGGCGACCTTGCGGCCCGCCGCGTGCAGTTCGCGCGCGAAGATCTCGACAACCGGCGTCTTGCCCGTCCCGCCGACGGTCACGTTGCCTACGCTGATGATCTGGCAGCCTAGGTGAAAGCGCGGCAGGATGCCGACATCGTAGAGCAAGAGCCGCGTCTGCACAACGGCCTGGAATATATGCGAGAGCTGCTTCAGGAACCAGAGCAGGAGCCGGATGTCGCGCGTGTGCCCCTGATCCGCGCCCGGTTGCTGGATTAGCCGCAGCAGGAAATGCTCCAGCCGCTCCCGGCTTGTCGGTTCCGAGCGTTGCATGGCAGGGTTAAGGGGCAGGGTTCAGGAGGCAGGGTTCAGGGATGAGGGTAAACAAGGACCGCGGCGCCTGGAATCGGCGGCGCCTGCGCCCCTGAGCCTGTGGCCTCATGCCCTGCCCGGCATCCGGGCACTCATGCCGTATAGGTGGTTGCGGACGTGGTGCCGCCGGCGCCAGTCCAGTTCGTGTGAAAGAAGGTGCCGCGCGGCTGGTCGACCCGCTCGTAGGTGTGCGCCCCGAAGTAGTCGCGCTGGGCCTGCAGCAGGTTGGCGGGCAGCCGCTCGCAGCGGTAGCCGTCGTAGTAGCTGAGCGCGGCGCTCATGGCGGGGCAGGGGATGCCGAGCTGGATGGCCGTGGTCAGCACCTTGCGCCAGGCCGGCTGCGCCTGCCGCACGGCCTTCTTGAAATAGGGATCGAGCAGCAGGTTGGCCAGGCGCGGCTTGCGATCGAAGGCCTCGCGGATGCGGTCGAGGAACTGGGCGCGGATGATACAGCCGCCGCGCCAGATCTGTGCGATCCGGCCGTAGTCGAGCTTCCACTGCATCTCGGCCGCGGCGGCGCGCATAAGCTGGTAGCCTTGGGCGTAGGAGCAGATCTTGCTGGCGTAGAGCGCGTCGTGAAGCTGGGCGATGAACTTGGCTTTGTCGCTCTTGAACGGCTTGCGCGGCCCGCGCAGCGCCTTGGCCGCCGCCACGCGCTCCTCCTTGATGGCGGAGAGGCAGCGCGCGAAGACCGCCTCGGCGATCGTGGGGATCGCCACGCCGAAGTCGAGCCCGGCCTGGGATGTCCACTTGCCCGTGCCCTTCTGGCCGGCCG
>CAYRPP010000262.1:0-2920 GCA_964426115.1 uncultured Lentisphaerales bacterium
AGGTTTGCCCGCTCCGGCGACGACCTGTATACTTCAGTTCCTATGAATTTCTTATCTGCCACGCCCGAATCCCAGGGGATGGATTCCGCGCAAGTCGCGGAATTTGTCCGCGGGATGTTCGCGGAGATCAGACCCTACGTCCACAGTGTTCTTGTCATGCGGCATGGCAGGATCGTGGCGGAGGCCTATCGCGGGCTGTGCTCTCCCGCCGACAGGCACCAGCTTTTCTCGCTCAGCAAGAGCTTCACCTCCACCGCCGTCGGAATAGCGATCGGCGAAGGGCTGCTGTCGCTGGACGACACGGTTGTATCATTTTTCCCCGAGGCGATCACGGATCGGGTCTCTGATCGGATGCGGCGCGTCCGGGTTCGCGATCTTCTCTCCATGCAGTCGGGCAGGGCCTCCTGCGGCATCTTCAACGCCGACTGGCAGAAGCTTGACGCGCGGCCGTTCGCCGACGACCGCCCCTGGATCGCGCACCTGCTGGAGAACGCGCTCGAGCACGAGCCCGGAACCCGGTTTGTCTACGACACCTCCGCCACTTACACCCTTTCGGCGATCATCCGCAGGGTCACGGGTGCGGGGCTGATCGAGTATCTGCGGCCGCGGTTCTTCGAACCGGTCGGCATCGGGGCCGACATTGTCTGGGATCGCGACCCCGAAGGGCTCGAACTGGGCGGCTGGGGGCTGAACCTTTCCACCCGCGAAATCGCCCGCGCGGCGCAGGTGTGGCTGCACTATGGCAAGGCTCCCGGGGGGCGGCAGCTAATACCGGAGGAATACATGCGCCTGGCGACCTCCAAGGTCAGCCAGAACCATGACGAGAACTGCGCCGACTGGCGCCAGGGCTACGGCTTCCAGTTCTGGCGGTGCCAGCACGGTTGCTTCCGCGGCGACGGCGCGTCGGGACAGCTCGCCGTCATGATTCCGGAACACGACGCCGTGGTTGCCGTGACAGCGGGCATCGTCGACATGCAGCGCGAGCTGGACATGATCTGGAATCGTCTGCTTCCAGCCTTTCGCGAGTCCGCCATGCCCGGGAATCCGACGGCGTTCGCAGGCCTGCGTGCCGTCGAAGCCGCGCCGCAGTTCGATTTCGGGCCAGAAGGCAGGCCGGCTGCCGATGTGGAACCATTCTCTTTCGAGGCGGCAAGGAATGTGCTCGGCGTTACGTCTGTGTCATTCCGGCAGATGACGGACGGGGTGCTCCTTGACTTCAAATATTCAGACGGTTCGACCGAAGCCATCCGCGCCGGCTTCGACGCTCCCCAACCCTGCGCGCTCGCCCATATCGACCCCCTTCACGTTTTCGCGGCCTGGGGACGGGCGCACTGGCCAAAGCCGGAAACGCTCGAACTGCGTCTCGCCGTGCCGACATCGACCTCGTTCTTCACCATGACGCTGGACATCATATCCCAAACGCTCCACGTCCGGACACCGATCTGGTTTGCCCGGCATTGGAAGTCCGATGTCACGCTCTCAAGCCGGACCCCGGCCCATGTGCCAGGAACCGAGCCGGGCAAACCGCCCAGCATATAGCGTGGTGAAATGCCGGAAGGGCGCATTGGGAGCCGATGGCCATGCGTCCGGATTGCCATTGCGAAGCGCCGCTCTGGATATGGTTGACAAACGCTTCGAAGTGTGGGAAGTTTTTCGTCTTTGTGGTACGGTGTGTTGCTTGCCTGTGCGGGGTAGAGCATGTGATACGAAGCCGGGGCAGCAACAGCGGGGAGATAGCATGAGGGATCATTCTGGGAGTGTTGTCGTGAAAGCCTTGATGCAAACCGCCCGACCGGCGGCCCTGCTGCTGTTCCTCGGGCTGATGGCGCTTGCGCCGGGACGCGTTGCCGCATTGGGCGGCCGCTTCGTGGACATCAACACCTCCGGCTACGAGGGGGGCGCGCCGCTGACCAACTTCCCGCTGCTCGTGCGCCTCTCCACGGCCATCACGAACTTCAGCTACACCCAGTGCCGGCCCGACGGCGCCGACCTGGCCTTCTATGGCGGCCATGATCTGCTGGCGCACGAGATCGACACCTGGGACACCAACGGCACATCTCTCGTCTGGGTACGCGTTCCGGAGCTGACCACCAACACCACGATCCACCTCGTTTTCGGCAACCCCGCCGACGTCGCGCCCGCCTTCACCACCAACGGCACCGTCTGGGCGGACGGCTACCGGGCCGTCTGGCACCTGGACGACGGCACGGCCAACAACAACATCCTGGACTCGACCGCGAACCGTTTCGGGGGCGTCAAGAAGGCGGCGGGCTCGCCCGCCGAGACCGACGCGGTCGTCGGCAAGGGACAAATGTTCGCGTCGAACTACATCAACCTAACGGGACTGAAGGACACCGGAACCTCGCACACGATCTCGATGTGGGTCAAGGCCAGCAGCTCGGCCACAGGCCAGTATTTCTTCGACGTCGAGACCGGAAGGTTCATGCTCGGCTGGGGTTCCGACACGGCCGGCAAGATCGGACTATACAGGACCTCATGGGTTGACTTCGGCAGCACGCCGAGCCCCAATGTCTGGCACCACATTGCCGTCTGTTGCGGCGGCACGGATGCCAAGCTATATGTTGACGGCGCCTTATATGGCGTCCAAGGCGCATATTCAGGCGTGGGCTTCAATGGTCAGGTGGCGCTGGGAAGTCGCTATTCCCGCGACCAGAAGTATTTTGCTGGTCTGCTTGACGAGGTGCGTGTCAGTTCGGTGCTCCGTTCGCCGGACTGGATCCGCGCGACCTACTCGAATACGATTCCGAACACTCTCTTCAACGCCTACAGCGCGGTTGATTCCATCGGCAGCACGCTGCAGATCGTCGGCCGTCCCTCCGACTACGGAGTCGCCGACCCGGTCTTCGGACTCCACGAGGGCCTGGAGAACGGCCACACATACACCTGCTCGGTCTCGCGG
>CAYRPP010000263.1:0-2907 GCA_964426115.1 uncultured Lentisphaerales bacterium
GGCTGGTCGAGCTCGTAGCGCAGGCAGCACTTCAGGCGCCCGCAGCAGCCGTTGATGGCCGCCGGGTTCAGCGAGATGTCCTGCGCCTTGGCCATGCGCACGTTGACCGGACGGAAGGCGCGCAGCCATGTGGCGCAGCAGACGGGCAGCCCGCAGGAGCCGATGCCGCCCAGGACCGCCGCCTCGTCGCGGATGCCGACCTGGCGCGCGTTGACGGCGGCGCGGTAGCGTCGGTTCAGGACCGCCGCCGCGCGGCGCGCGTCGAAGCGCTGGTTGGCGCGGTAGACCAACTCCAGCCGCGAGCGGTCGAGGCTGAAGCGCGCCGCCACCGCGCGCACGCCCTGCGGCGCCCGCGCCACCTCGGCCTCGAAAAGGCGCAGAGCCTCGGCGGCGAGCGCGCCATTGGTCCGCTCCCGCGCCTGGTCCTCGGCGGTGGCCAGGCGGAGCACCCGGGCGGCCGGCGGAGCACCGGCCGCCTCGTCGAGCACCAGGCGGATGCGGCAGAACTCGGGAACACCCCCGGTCTGGACGACGCAGGCGGCGCCCACCCGCGCGTCCAGCCCCTCGGGCACGGCGGCGGCGAAGCAGCGGCTGCCGGGCAGCGTGCAGGTCGCGAGACGCGGCATGGCTCAGGCGCCCCCCCCCGCCAGACGGTCCATCCAGTAGGCCAGCAGCGGGCGTTCCGCCAGGCTGCGTTCCATCTGGCGCGCCAGCGTCTCGACGCCCTCGACATTTGCCAGGGCTTTCGCCAGGGTCAAACGCCGCGCGCGCTGCCGCAGCACCTCCAGGTGCGACTGGTAATGCACCGTCGCGGGCGGCGCGCCGGCGCGCAGCGCCAGCAGGTCGCGGTACCAGCGCTGGAGCGCAAGCAGCAGTAGCGCGCGCAGTTCGCGGTAGCGCGAGCTCACGCGCGCCGCCAGCACCTCGCGGCTGTCGTCCGCCCGTCCCTGGCGGGGTTCCCGCGGTTCCGCGTCGTTGTCCGCGTCCGTGTCCGGCGTGTCCGGCTGGCCCTCGTCGCCGCCGTCCCCGCCGCCATCGCGTCCGGCGGCCTCATCCTCGGCCTCGACCAGCTTTTCCGCGCGCGCCTTCATGGCTTGCAGGATGCGCATGATGCCGTCGCCGGCGGCCATCGCGGCCACGGGACCGGGCGCGCCCTCCGCCGCCAGGATTGCGAGCAGCTCGCTGCGCCACGGCTCTTCAAGCTCCGGCGGGGGTTCCTCCAGGTCGATGCGCTGGCAGCGCGAGCGGATGGTCGGCAGCAGTGCCTGCGGCGCATCGCTGAGCAGCAGGATCAGCGTTTCCGGCGGCGGCTCCTCCAGCATCTTGAGGAAGGCGTTGGCGGCCCCTTCCGTCATGCGGTCGGCGCCGGCCAGCACGCCGGCCTTCCAGCCGCCGGCAAAGGCCGTCCCGCCGAGCCACGGCAGGAAGTAGGGCGGGGGCAGTTTGGTGCCGGGCGTCTCGCGCATCTGCTCGATCGAGATCACGCGCGACTTCTTGACGGGGAAAATCCAGAGGTTGTCGCACCACGTGCGCGACGCCACCTGGCGGCAGCGGTCGCAGGCGCCGCAGGGGGCCTGCTGCGGATCGAGGCATGCCAGGCGCTGCATGATGTCGACCGCCAGCTCGCCGGCCGCGCCGCGCGGCGCGCCGACCAGCAGGTAGGCATGCGCCAGGCGCCGCGTCTCAAACGCCTGGCGCAGCAGTCTTTTGGCGTCATCGATCAGCATGGCTCACACGCTTCCGGGCGGCACGGGGAAACGGCCGGCCAGCGCCCGCCAGACGTCATCCGCCACGTCGTCCACCGGCCGCCCGGCCGGGATCACGGCAAAGCGCCCGGGCTCGGCAGCCGCGAGCGCGAGGAAGCCGGCGCGCAGCCGGGCATGGAAGTCGGGCGGCTCGCGCTCGAAGCGGTCGCCGCCGGCCGGCGCGCCGCGTCCGTCCAGGCGGCGGCGGGCCTCGTCCGCGTCCAGGTCGAGCAGCAGGGTCAGATCGGGAACCAGGCCGCCGGTGGCGAAGGTGTTCGCCGCCCGCAGGTCGGCGAGGGCGAAGCCGCGGCCGGCGCCCTGGTAGGCGAAGGTCGAGTCGGCGAAGCGGTCCGCGAGCACCCAGGCGCCGCGCGCCAGGGCGGGGCGGATCACGGTCTGCACGAGCTGGGCGCGGCTGGCGCAGAAGAGCAGCGCCTCGGCGCGCGGCACCGGCGGCTCACCGGCGGCGTCGTGCTGCAGCAGGTTGCGGATGGCCTCGCCAAGGGGGGTGCCGCCCGGCTCGCGCGTGACCACCACGTCCTGCCCGCAGGCGCGCAGACGCTCGGCCAGCCGCCGGATGTGGGTTGACTTGCCGCCGCCCTCGGGTCCCTCGAATGTGATGAAGTGTCCCATCATGCGCGCCTGCACTGTTGTCCGCCGGGCGTGTCGCGCACCTCCCAGCCCAGCTTGCCGATGTCGCCGCGCAGCCGGTCTGATCCGATCCAGTCGCGGGCCTGGCGCGCGGCGGCGCGCGCCTCCAGCAGGCGCCGCACCTCCGCGGGCGGGGTGTCCGCCGCGTCCGGGCGCCCGAAGGCCAGCAGTCCGAGCACGGCGTCCCAGCGTGCCAGCATGGCGGCCACGGCGGCGGCGCCGGCGGGGGACAGGCGGCCGGCGTCGAGGGCCGCATGTCCCTCGCGCACGAGTCCGAAGAGCGCCGCCAGAGCCTCGGGCAGGTTGAGATCCTCGCCCAGCGCCGCGTCAAAGGCCGTCTGCGCGGCCGCGGCCCAGTCGGGCGCGGAACCGGCAGCCGACACACCGGCGGCCGCCGCGATCCGGTCGGAGAATCCATCGAGCCGCGCCAGCGTGGCGCGCGCCGCCGCCAGCGCCTCGAAGGTGAAGTTGAGCGTCTGGCGGTAGTGGCCGTTGACGAGGACGTAGCGGA
>CAYRPP010000264.1:0-2907 GCA_964426115.1 uncultured Lentisphaerales bacterium
ACGCTAGTGTATTATTATTCTGCCCGTTTTTTAAATTCGCACACTCAACAAAAAACGAACCCCCTGATAATTATTAATTAGAGATATAGATAGATCGTTTTTTGGAGTGGAAATATAGGTAATTTGAAAAAGAGAAGTACAAAATCTAACTAATTCTAAGCCTCGACATTCAACGATCTATACATGCCTAGTGTAATCCCATTAAGAACGCGAATTAAAGCTTGTCTGTGACAAGATGTGAAGCCACCGGAAACACTCCACCCAACACCCAAGCACCTAAGAAATAATATTCAATTCCAAACAGGACAATCCAGAAAAATGGATTATGCAAGGTCTTACGATGTCCGAAGATTTTGTTTATAATCCAACCTATCAAGCCTAATCTTTTTGTTGCTCTTGAATGGGTGTCTACGTCAGGAGTGAAATAGTAGGTATTCCAGATCCATTTTAAAACAAAAAGAATTGAGAATGTTAAAAAAGCGTGATAGTAACCGAGTAAAAAAAGAGTAGGAAATAGAGCAATGAGGTTAAGGGTTTCATGCTGTTTTCCGTTCATTCAAACATTCCTAAAGATGTCTCTTCTCTCTTGATAATCTTGCATAGACTCTTTGGTATCCATGACTCGCCGCCTTTCACAAATGCGATCCTATAAGCTTTCTCAGTTTCATCTATAAGCATTATTTCACTTTTTTGTAAGTGAGCGAACCCGTTTTTTTCTGCAAACCATGTACGCACTTCGAGTTCATGCCGTGGGTATTCTTCAGATTGAATAATCGAAAGTTTCATTTGTTTTCTGTCTCCTTCGGGCAGTTCTCTTTTCTGCAACATTTCCAATCATTACCATGATACCCACAATAGCCTAAATCAACATCAAAATCATTGCATGATGGATTATAGGTGTTTTCGTTTTCCCAGGTCATTGTGTTGCGCCTTCTTGGTCTTCTACACTATCAAGTTCATAATCTACCTCGCCAACAAGTACAGCATATTCGTCAGGTAGATCTGCGAATCCGTCCATCTGTGAGAGTGTCACCCCTCGTAATAAATTATATGTGATGTGTTCCACGATTTCGGACGGTGTTTCTAAGTTATAAAACATGGATCTCCATTCGTCGTCTACTTGCTCGAAAACGGCAGGATTTATTTTAAGAGTCGTTGAAACCATGAAGGTTACATTTATTTTGTAATCGGCTGACATGATTCCTCACTCCTCAACTACCGGAGTAGAAGCAAACAATCTGTCCTCACACACTACAACAAGCGGGAAATCCTTCAAATACATATACCCCTTGACCGGATACAATTCAGAAATTATTTCAGAGCACTCCATCCATACCGGATACTTCGCTTTTATCTCCTCCGAAAGTTCAGGAATCGATACCATTTTATCAATCCAAGAACCTCCATTTTTGAATACCTTTCTGAAAGAATCAAGCGATTCAAACTCACATAGATTATTCTTCCAGTTGCGTTTTAATTTTATGTCATTCTGCCAGTGGTCTTCTATTGGGAAAAGCCCCAAAAGATCGTCATATAGTTCTTCCAAAACATAGTTCTCGGCTATTTTACAGCCGCAGCACTCTCCTTCTCGGCAAGTTTCTCCGGTTATATCACACGTTATTGTTTTAGTCTGGAATTTTTCATTCCAGATACCTTCTTTTGCGCCTTCTTTGCCTTCGTATTGGCTCTTTATCATATCTTTTAAGAGATGGTTGTTTTCAAGTTCTGATCGTTCCATGTTTTAGTACTCCTGCTGATCTTTGAGTTTCGTCTGAGACTTAATTAGTCTGATTCTTTGAAAATTACCATGCTTGACGGGATAATAGCGACTATTTCGCCTGATTTCAATTTAGCGAGAATTCCGTAACTCCCTTCTTCGATGTAATCCGCATTTATTTTTACCCAATAACCACCGTCTGTGACTGTTGCTTTAAACAACATGTTTTAGTCCTCCTGCTGCTTCTTGCATTCCTCAAGTTCTCTCATTAACTGCTCTTTCTCCAAGATGCACATATTCAAATCCATTTTATAGTCCGTTAGTTCCTGAGTTACTTCTGCGAGGTTCTTATGCAGAAGTTCCTTTTCTGCTGCTGATTTCTGATACTCTAACACAAGAGTCCAGAATGTCTTATCGTCCGTGGTTGAGTTCCCGAACAGTTTTTTGCCTATTTTCCGGGCTTCTTCTATGACTGTTGAATCTAATGTAATACGTTCCATGTTTATGCTTTTGTTATTCGCATCGAATCGTATTTCTTTGATACTAGATTGCTCGCATAACCACAGCAGAGCAGCTTTATTTATTTCTTTCATTCCCTGCCCTGTCTTCCCGTTATGATATACTGATTTATGGAGAGACACCGGAATGAACATCCCATATTCGTTATCACCATTGAGATACATGTGGTGGAAATGAGATCCTTCAAATGGTCTTGTTATAGTTTTTCTCATTTCGTCCACTTCCTTTTTAATTTTTTAAGTTCTTCGCTTTGTGGTTCTTCGCCTTCTATACACCTTCTGACATCATCGTTTAAGTCCAACAGCCGCTTAAAAGCGTCGTCCAATTCGTCTTTACATACTCCGGTGTTCTCTAATCGGTCTATATTTTCCTGATTAAATCTTACCTGTTTTTTTACTGCCATGTTCTGTTACTATGTAACTAATCATATATATAGTTTATCTATTAATTGTTACAACGTAACTTATTTATACTTGAAAGTCCTATACTAAGTATCAGAAAAGCGCGGGAATGCGCGAAGGAAACAAGGTGAAAACCCAATGGATAAAAAAGATCAAGAATCGAGTATAGTAACTGAAGAGGACTCAATCAGAGATGTTCTTTTAACCTGGGACGAGGAGGAATAAAACAATGACTCTATCAATCATGCCCGAAGAGTCCTATTCATGCTC
>CAYRPP010000265.1:0-2887 GCA_964426115.1 uncultured Lentisphaerales bacterium
TCGCGCCGCTGAAGTACATCGCCGCGCAGACCGCGCGCGGCGCGCCCTTCGCGCGACTGCGCACCAGCACGCAGTTCATCGTCGGCGCCTCCGACGAGACCGACAGCGAGATCGTGCGCTACCTCGGCGGCCTCTACACCCGCCTCAAGCTCGACCGCGCCTACTTCTCGGCCTACCAGCAGGGGCTCGGCGACGGCAGCCTGCCCGGCGACGCCGTCTCCGCCGGGGAGGCCGGGGCGCGGCTGAACCGCGAGCACCGCCTCTACCAGGCCGACTTCCTGCTGCGCCGCTACGGTTTCGATGCGTCGGAACTGGTCTTCGACGAGCGCGGCAACCTCGATCTTCAGGAGGATCCCAAACGCGCCTGGGCGCGGCGCCATCCCGAGGCCTTTCCTGTGCGCGTCGCCACGGCCGACCGGCGGCAACTGCTCCGCGTGCCCGGGTTCGGTCCGGTCACGGTCGGGCGCCTGCTCAAGCTGCGCGGCACGGCCCGCATCCGCTCGCCGGAGGATCTCGGCCTGCGCGGCAAGGTGCGGGAGTTCGTCGGCGGCTACTGCGATTTCTCCTAGCAATCCGTAGCTTCCTCGCTGCACTCCCGAGGCTTACCTAACCGGATACACCGAATACATCCTTGTCATCGTTTGTGCTTGTAGTTTCACCGCGTTTCCGACAAGCTGTAATCGTTTCCGGCCTATTGTAGCGACACATGAGATTGCAGACCATTGCCGTCTTACGGATGGCAACCTTCTGGTGCGTGACGGCATTGCTGGCGCATGGGCAAGCAGAGGCATGGCTCCCCGAAGGAGCCTTGCCGGTGCTGGCAGCCGTTCAGACCAACAACCCCCAACTGGCGGCCGCGCGCGCGCGCATGGCCGCGGAGCGCGGCCGCGCCGACGCCAACGAGGGCTTCTACCAGCCGCGGGCCGCGCTTGCCGCGGGCGGCGCGCGGGGATCCTCCGCCGCGCCCGAGTCGTCGCTTGTCCCCCGGTTGCCCGGCGATGCCGCCAGCCTGCAGGCGGGCGTGCTCCTGCCCCTGCGCGCCGGCGCGACGCTGGGAGTCGGCGCCGGCCAGCGCTACCTTTTCGACGCGGACGGGTTCGATGATCTGGGCCAGAGCGTGGCTGGCCTGCGGATGGAGATCCCGCTGCTCCGCGACCGGGGCTTCCGCCTCCAGCGCCTGCGGCAGGCCGCGCTCGAGTCGGACGTCGGGGCGGCGGAGGCGCGCGCGCGCGCCGTAGGCGAGGCCGTGGCGATCGAGGCGCTGGCACGTTATGCCGTCTGGCTGCATGCCGCCGCCGACGTGCGCGAGTACGAGCAGTCGGTGAGGCGCGTCGAGCGCCTGCTCGCGGAAACGGCGGGCCGCGTGGCGCTCAAGACGCTGGCGGAGTATCAGGTCTTCACGGCGCATATGGAGGTCGCGTTCCGTCAGGAGGAACTGCGCCAGGCGCAGGCCGCGCTGGCCAACGCGGGCCATGGACTGGCGGCGCTGCTGGGGGGGTGGCTGCCGGAACTGCCGGCGGCGGGGCCGGCGGAACTGCGCGTTTGGGCCGCCCAGGGCGCCACAGGCGATGTCGCCCGACTGATGTCCCTGGCGCAGCCCCGGGCGGAGCTGATCGAGGCCGGGCATCAAGTGCACGCGGCGGAGCAGACTGGCCTGGCGCGGGAGGAGGAGACGCGCTCCAGTCTTGCGCTTGTGGCCGGTGTCGGCTACCAGGGCGAGGACGAGGACGGCGGACTGGGGCGCGACAACCTGTTGGCCGACGAGCGGGCGGGTGTCGAGGTGGCCCTGGTTTGGAGCCGGCCGTTCGCCTTCGATGCCGAGCGGGCGGCAGCGCGCGCGCAGGCGGCCGAGACCGCCGCCGCGCGTGGCGAGCAGCGGCGCATCGGGCTGGAGATAGCGGCCGCGCAGGCGCAGGCCCTGACATCGCTGGCGGCGGCGCGGGACCGGCTGGACATCGTGGACCGCGCGGTGGGCGAGGCGCAACGCGCGCTGGACGCGGAATCCGAGCGCATGCGCCTGGGCGAGGGGCGCAGCCGCAACGTCCTCGACGCCCAGAAGGATCTGACGACGGCCGAGCGGCGCGCGAACCAGGCGGCCCTCGACACGGTGCTCGCGTTTCTCGATCTGCTGCACGCCGCCGGTGTGCCGCTGCTTTCATCGGAGGTCGACCATGGCGCTCTCAGCCCGTCTCCTTGAACTGTTCCGCAAACAGCTTCCCGGCGGCGGGAGCGAGGCGGCCGCCGGCGATGCGCAGGGGCTGCTGCGCGAAGGCGTGCTGCAGGACGAGCAGCGCGAGCGTCTGGAGATCGACCGCCAGATCCTCGAGTCGCCCGATAGCGCCGAGGGTGGCGAGATCGCGCGCGAGGCCCAGCGGCAACTCCGGCTGGCGGCGGAGGCCTCGCTCAAGCGGCTGCACGTCATCCAGCATGGGCGCTGCCCGCAATGCGGCGATCACCTGCGCCAGCACCTCTTCGCCTCGGTCTGCGACAGTTGCGGTTGGAACATCTACGACACGCCGCGCCACGGCGGCGTGCGCGTGCATCTCTCGCGCAGCGGCGAGGTCATCGAGGGCGAGCGCTGCTACATCCTGAAGGAGGGCACCATTCTGGTGCTGCGCAACGACGCGGTCGCCGCGCGCCTGAACCCGGCGGCGGTCGGCTGGGTGGAGTACCTCTGGAGCGAGGAGGAACTCGGGCAGCGCAACCGGGAGGTGCTCGAACACCTGACGGTCGACTGCGGCTGGTGCGGCCAGGTCTGCGATCCGGACGCCGACGGATTCCACATGGTGCAGGTGGCCTTCGCCGCGACGCAGGAGCGCTACTGCTTCTGCTGCGACGACTGCTACGAGGCCTTCCGCAAGATGTACCCCGCGCGCGTGCACCGCAA
>CAYRPP010000266.1:0-2883 GCA_964426115.1 uncultured Lentisphaerales bacterium
TTGTCGGTTCGAGCGGCGACGGCGGCAATACATGGAGCAGTCCCCTCTTCGCGATCGACCAGCCCGGGCCTCTGCGCGTCATCGATCCCGGCATGTGGACCGATCCCGACGGCAGGGTATGGCTGTTCTACGCGCAAAGCTACAGTTTCTGGGACGGGCGCGCCGGCGTCTGGGCCATGAACCCGGAGGATCCCGAACGCGAGCAGACAGCCTGGTCCGATCCACGGCGTCTCTGCGACGGATTCCTGAAGAACAAGCCGATTGTCCGCAGCGACGGCGCGTGGCTGTTGCCGACCGAATTCAGCAACTTCCCGCCGCGCAGCGGCACAACCATGCATAACCTCGCGCATTTTACCGGGCCGCTGGCCCATCCCGGGGCGGCGCTCCAGGCGGCCAATGTCTTTATTTCGCATGACAAGGGCAATACGGTCGAATTCCTCGGCGCGGCGAAGATCCCCGACAAGGACAAGGACTGCACGGAAAACATGCTCGTCGAGCGCCGGGACGGATCGCTCTGGATGCTGGCGCGCACCAAATACGGCATCGGCGAGGCGTTCTCGCACGACGGCGGCAGGCACTGGACCGACATCAAACCATCCGGCATCAAGTCGACGAACTCCCGCTTCTTCGTGGGACGGCTTAACAGCGGCGCCTTGCTGTTCGTCAAGAATGGCGACGTCTTCCACGGCGATCCCGAGCCGCGTACCTACACGCCGCGCGAGCGCATCACAGCCTTCATTTCAGACGACGACGGCAAAACCTGGTCAGGCGGCCTGATCCTCGACGGGCGGGCCGACATCTCCTACCCCGACGCCTGCGAGACCCCCGACGGCTTCATCCATGTGGTGCATGACCGCGGCCGCACCACGGCCCGCGAAATCATCCATCACCGCTTCACCGAGGCGGATGTCCGTGCCGGAAAGGTTGTGATGCCCGGCAGCAGACTGCTTGGCATCGTCAACAAGGCGGGAAGCAGGTTGCGCTCCAGTCATTGACGCATCCGACGGGGGCATGTTTGGTCATGTCTGGGGCATGTTTGAGCATGTAATCCCGGATGTTGCTGCTGGCTTGCGGGTGGCGATTGGGCTATACTGCGGCGCATGAAGATTCTGGTCATCGGCGGCGGCGGCCGCGAACATGCGCTCGTCTGGCGCCTCGCCCGCGACGCGATGCCGCATGAACTCTTTTGCGCGCCGGGCAATGCCGGCACGGAGTCGCTGGCGACCAACCTCCCGCTAGCCGCCGAGGATCTCGACGGCATCGCGGCCTGGGCGGCCGCCGCGCGTCCCGAGCTGACGGTCGTCGGTCCCGAGGCCCCCCTTTGCGCCGGTCTTGCCGACCGGCTCGGGGCGCTGGGACTGCGCGTTTTCGGGCCGGGGCAGGCCGCCGCGCGGCTGGAAGGCAGCAAGCAGTTCGCCAAGGATGTCATGCTGGCGGCCGGTGTGCCGACCGCGCGCGCCGAGTCTTTCACGTCGGCTGCGGCGGCGCTGGAGGCCCTGTCGCGCTTCTCCCTGCCGGTCGTGGTGAAGGCCGACGGCCTTGCCGCGGGCAAGGGGGTCGTCATCTGTCGGACGCGCGACGAGGCCGCGGCGGCGATCCGCGGGATGCTGGTGGACGGACACTTCGGCGCGGCCGGACGGCAACTGCTGCTGGAGGAGTTTCTGGAGGGCGAGGAGGCGTCGGTCCTGGCGCTGGTCGATGGACAGCGGATCGCGCTGCTGCCTCCCGCGCAGGATCACAAGCGCGTCTGCGACGGCGACCAGGGACCGAACACGGGCGGCATGGGGGCCTACTCACCGGCGCCGGTGGTCACGCCCGCCCTGGCCCGCGGCGTTCTGGAAGACATTTTCAAGCCGGTTGTGGCCGAGATGGCCCGGCGCGGCATCGTCTACCGCGGCGTGCTCTACGCCGGCCTGATGATCGGCGCCGCCGGCCCGAAGGTGCTGGAGTTCAACTGCCGGTTCGGCGATCCCGAGACCCAGGTGGTGCTGCCGCGTCTGGAAGGCGACCTCGCGCCGCTGCTGCTGGCCTGCGCCACGGGCACGCTCGATCCCGCCGCCCTCAAAGTCCGCGAGACGCCGTGCGTCACGGTGGTCATGGCCGCCGAAGGCTATCCCGGGGCCTATCCCAAGGGTAGGGAGATCACGGGGCTCGATCAGGCTGACGCGCTGCCGGATGTCTGCGTCTTCCACGCGGGCACCGCCCGCCGCGGGGGGCAGGTCGTCACGACCGGCGGCCGCGTGCTGGCGGTCACGGCGTGGGCCCCGGACATGCGCGCGGCGGTCGACCGCGCCTACCAGGCCGTAGCGCGCATCCGCTTCGCCGGCGCCCATTTCCGCCGCGACATCGCCCGCCGCGCCTTTGACCGGCCGCGGTGACGGCGGGGGCGGCAAGCGCCACCTGGTCCATATCGGACATTGGAGCGCTCAAATATCCAGCGTAGTATAGCGGCGCTCGCTGGGAGATGATGTATGAAAGCCTTGGTTCTGAAGGCCTATGGGCAATTTGCGTTGCAGGACGTTCCCGAGCCGGAGATGGGGCCGGAAGACGTCCTGGTCCGGGTGCATGCCTGCGGCATCTGCGGCAGCGACGTGCATGGCATGGACGGCTCCACCGGCCGGCGTCTGCCGCCGATCATCATGGGCCACGAGGCTGCCGGCGTGGTTCAGGCCGTCGGCGCGCGCGTGGCCGACTGGAAGCCCGGCGACCGTGTGACTTTCGACTCGACGATCTCCTGCGGACGCTGTGGTTTCTGCCGGAGCGGCCGCATCAATCTTTGCGACAACCGCCGCGTCTTGGGTGTCTCGTGCGGCGACTACCGCCAGCACGGCGCGTTTGCCGAGTACGTGGTTGTGCCCCGGCATATCCTGTATCGGCTGCCCG
>CAYRPP010000267.1:0-2877 GCA_964426115.1 uncultured Lentisphaerales bacterium
CGCCCTGCACGGCCTTGGCCACGAAGTCCGCGGCGTTCTGCACCTTCTCGTGGGATGTGTCCAGCAGGAGCACCTCCGCGCCCTTCTCGACCAGGCTCTCGATGAGGGCCTGCCCGAAGCGTCCCGAGCCAATGATGCCGATGCGTTTCATCCGACGACAACCTCCTCTTCCGGGAAGTGAATGTGATCGCTCCTGCCGGCCGAGCCGACGATCAGCACCATGGTCAGGGGCCCCAGGCGCCCGATGAACATGGTCAGAGCGATGAGCAGCCGCCCGGCCAGCGAGAGGCGCGGGGTGTAGTCCAGCGAGAATCCCACGGTGCCGAAGGCCGACACCGTCTCGAACAGCAGCGGAAGGGCGGCGCTGCCGCCGGCGGGCGGGTTTTCCACCAGCAGCAGGAGGGTGAAAATGGCGGTCACGAGGCCGATGCCGAGCAGGAAGATGACGATCGACTCGCGGACGATCGTCTCGGGAATGGCGCGCACGCCGTAACGCGTGGCGGGACTGCCCCGGATCATGCCGATCACCGTCAGAACGAGCACCAGGAAGGTTGTGGTCTTGATGCCGCCCGCCGTGGAGCCCGGCGAACCGCCGATGAACATCAGAACCATTGTGAGCACGCGCGACGGCTCGCTTAAATCACACATGGGAACCGCATTGAATCCCGCCGTGCGCGAACTGACGGAATGGAAGAGCGCGCCCTGCAACTTCTCGCCTGCGGGAAGGCCGGCGAAGGCCTGATTCCATTCCAGCGCGCCGCAGAGCAATGTGCCGACGAGAACCAGGCCAAGCGAGGTTTGCAGGACCATGCGGCTGTGGGCAGTCACGCGCCCGCGCCGGAGCCGGTCGCGCATCCAGAACCTGAACTGGCTGACGTTGTGCAGCACGAAAAACCCGATTCCACCAAGGATGATAAGCAGGGTGATGGTGGTCAGGTAGACGGCGTCGTGCTGCAGGGAGATCAGATTGTCCGACAGCGGCGAGAAGCCCGCATTGCAGAAGGCGCTGACGGCATGGAAGCCGCCGAGGCCGATGGCGCGCCACGGCGTGCATCCGTCCGTCCAGTGGCGCCAGGCCAGCACGGCTGTCCCAAGGCCCTCGATGACCACGGCGAAGACGATCGTGCTCCGCAGCAGGGCAAGCAGCCGAACCGACTGCTCCTCGCCGATGGAGGTGGCCAGCACCGACTCGCTGCGCACGCTCAGGCGCCGGCCGAGCATGATCAGCAGGAAGGTGGCCACCGTCATGATGCCCACGCCGCCGACCTGGATGAGCGAAAGTATGACCACCTGGCCGAACGTCGAGAAGACGGCGCCGATGTCGACGACGCTCAGGCCTGTCACGCAGGTGGCGCTGGTGGCGGTGAAGAGCGCCACGTCGGGCGGCACGGACACGCCGCTGGCGCTGGAGAAGGGCAGCCACAGCAGCAGCGTGCCGACCAGAATCGCTGCCAGGAAGGCGCCGACAAGGATGCCCTGCGGCCGGGCGGAACGGCTTTTCTGCCGGATATGGTCCCTCAGGCGTTTCATGCGTCACGGCCTGCCGCGTTCGGCCACAAGCGCGGCGTTGCAGGCCATGCGGGATAGTGTATCGGTTTCAAGGTGGCGGGGGAATGAAAATCGGGCATGACCGCTTTACATACGTCTTGAACCCCGTAAATGGACCCGTAATTGACGTAATTGACGTAATTGACGGGCCAGACAACACGATGGACAAACACATGCGGGTGGGCTATACTAGCCGCCTTTTGCATCCCCGTGTGGGGTTGCGATGCCTTTGGAGATGTTGGCTTGCCGGGCCGCTCTTGGCTGACTGCCCTGCGGGCGACGCGCATCTCCGGGAACAGACGGTGCCCGCGCACCGTCACCTACGGAACACAATACCATGCCCAAACAGAAGACCAAGCGTGCCGCGACCAAGCGGCTTAAAATGTCGGCCACGGGAAAGATCCTGCGCACTAGCGGCGGCAAGGCCCACTTGAACGCCTGCAAGTCGCGCAAGCGCAAGCGCAATCTCCGTGGCATGACCGTCGTCAACGAGTCGTTTCAGCCGGTGCTGAAGCGCATGTTGTCCACCTACTGATACCACCCCGTCACGGAGAAACCCCATGCCCAGAGTCACCAATGCCCCGGCCGCCAACAGGCGCCACAAGCGCGTCCTAGAACAGGCCAAGGGCTTCCGCGGCAACCGCAGCAAGATCTACTCGCAAGCCGTCAACGCCGTCGACCATGCCATGTCGCAGGCGACGATCCACCGCAAGCAGAAGAAGCGCACCTACCGCCAGCTCTGGATCGGGCGCGTCAACGCCGCCGCCCGCGCCGAGGGCCTCACCTACAGCCGCCTCATCGAGGGCTTGACGAAAGCCGGCATCCTGCTTAACCGCAAGATGCTCTCGGAGATCGCCATCCACGATCCGGATGGCTTTAAGGCGATAGTGGCCCACGCACGCGCCCCGCAGGCCTGAGCAGCAATACTCAAGCGACAGTGAAGCGCATGCGAACGGCCATCCCGCCCCGGGGTGGCCGTGTTTTTTCCGACCAGCCGCACCATACCGCGCAGGAGAGCCCCATGAATCTCGAAGAACTTGCCGCGCTGCACGCCGAATCGCTCGCGGCCATCGGCCAGGCGGAGAACGCCGCCGCGATCGAGCAGGTCCGCATCCGCTACCTCGGCCGCAACGGCCTGCTTCCCGCCGTCATGAAGCAGCTCAAGGAGGTGCCCGCCGAGGAGCGCCCGGCCTTCGGCCGCCAGGCCAACGCCTGGCGCCAGGCCCTCGAGGCCGCCCTCGCCGCGCGCGGCGAGGCCCTCGCCGGCGGGCCGGCCGGCGCCGATCCCGCCTTCGACGCCTCGCTCCCCGGACGCTGGTTCGCCACCGG
>CAYRPP010000268.1:0-2876 GCA_964426115.1 uncultured Lentisphaerales bacterium
CGCACGACCGGCCCCAACGCCCGCCTATATGTCATGGGCAAGAAATGGCATCCTAAAGCCACACGCGGCGAGAACCCGGTGAATGCCGACGTACGCGATGTCTTTAAGGGGCCGGTGCTCTCCTTCAGCGGCGAGAAGGGCACGGCACAGTTCTCGAACGTCCGGCGCTCCTGGGCGACGGAGAGCGTCGAGATCCCCCCGCGCGAAATGACCGACCTGGCCTACGGCTTCTGGCAGAAGTGCGAGTTTCTGGAAATCCACCTCGTCGGCATCGGCGGCTCCGCCGGCGAACTCTTCCTGGATGACGTCAAGATCGAGGAGACCGGCCCCGTGCTACCCAGCCAGGTCAAAAGATCGGGCGCAAGATGATTTCGCTTGAAGAGAGACTCGACCGCCTCGGCAGCCAGATCAACCGCTGGCGCGCCTTCGAGACCGGTCTCTTCGTCGCGGCCGCGACGCTGGCCTGCTGGGCCGGGCTCGCGCTCGCCGACCTCTGGCTGCGTCCGCGCCATCCGGGACGCCTGGCGCTCTCCGGACTTTTCCTCGCTGCCGCGATCGCAGCTTTGGTGGTTCTCTCCCGGTTCCTGCGCCGCAGCCGCACCCCCGCCGCCGTCGCGGCCCTGCTTGAGCGCCATTTCCCGCAACTGGACAACCGCCTGATCAACCGCGTGCTCTTCGCGGCCGCCCCCGACCACAGCTCCCCGTGGCTGCGCGCCTACCTCGGAGAGCCCGGCCCCGACTGGAACGCCCTGCCGCTGGCCGAGCTCAAGGATCGCCGCCGGCGGCGTATCGGCGCCAGCGTGCTGGCGGCCGCCCTGCTGTTTCTGGTGCTGCCCGGCCTGCGCTACGGAACGGCGTGGGCCGTGGCGCTGCAGCGCGTCGCCAACCCCTTCAGCCGCCTGGCCCCGACCACCTTCGCAGCCGTGATTGCCGTCGAGCCCGGCGACACCACAGGCATCCAGGGCGAACCGGTCGAGCTGCTCCTGCGCGCCCGCGGACGCGCCGGACAGGATGTCACGCTGGAGCTCTTCCCGGCTGACGACGCACGCAGCGTCATCCGGCTCGGCGCCTTTGAGACGACCGGCGTCGAACAGACTTTTGTCCACACGATCAACCGCCTGACCGTTCCCGTGGACTACCGCTTTACCGCCGGCGATGCCTGGCCGACCGAGCGCTACACCCTGACGCCGGTGCCGCCGCTGGCCGTCGAGGGGCTCGCCATCACCGTGAAGCCGCCGGACTACACGCGCCTGCCGACGCGCACGGTGGAGGCCCTGAACGAGACGCCCGAAGTCCCCATGCATGCCGCGGTGAAACTCGTGCTGACGCTCAACCGCGCGGCGGAGCGCGTCGTGCTCGCGTCCGGCGACGAGCCGCCGGTGGCGCTCTCTTCCGCCGAGGGCGGACGCCAGTGGCACGGTAGTTTTACGGCCGTCGCAAATGAGACACCCCGTCTGACGGCCTTCGACACCGCCGGCGGGCGCAGTCTGGACCACGCGCTCTCACTGGCGCTGCTCGCGGACCGTCCGCCCGACATCCGCGTGACAGCGCCGGTCACGCGGGCGGCGCTGCCGCCGGGGGGACGTCCGCGGATCGCTTTCGAGGCCTCCGACGACTACGGACTCGAACGCGTCGTGCTCGAGAAGATCCGCCGCGGCGCCCGCCCTCAGGATCCCGGCGAACCCCTGACGCAGTGGAGCGCCGACGGCGGCGCGGCCATCCGCGGCGAGTGGAGCGGCACCACCGAGGATCTGGCCGGCGCCGCCGCCTTCCGGCTGGTGGCCGAGGACCGCATGACCCCGGGACCGCCCAACCGCGCGTTGAGCCCGCCGATCCTCTTCGAGCCCGTGCTGGTCACGGAGCAGTTCAAGCGCGAGGTCGAGATCAAGGAGAAACTGCGCAAGAGCCTCGGCCAGCTCGTTGTCCGCCAGCGGTCCAACCTGCAGGCAACCGCCTCGCTCCACTCGTCGCTGCCGGTCTTCGATCCCGGCTCCTGGGAGGCGCGGCTCGCTGAGCAGCGCGGCATCGGCGACTACGCCGCCGCTCTACTCGCCTCCGGCGGCGCGCTGCTCGGCGGCGCACGCGTCGTGGTCGAGCGCGTCCGCGAGCCGATGACCGAGGCCGTGGCGCAACTCGTCCGTCTCCAGGCAGCCGCGCCAGAGGACCGCGAGGCCGCGGCCACCGGGGCGCTCAACACACAAAAGCTCATCCTGCGGCTCTTGACCCTGGCCGACGAGAAGGCCGGGACGGGCGGCGCGGGACCGGAACAATCGGGAATGATGGCGATGGTCGACGCCCTGCTTAAGGGTCAGACCGACACCCGTGCGGCCACGGATCGCGCCGTCCTGCGCGCCGCGGCGCAGGAAGCGGCGGAAAAATCGGCGGCAGAGACCGCCGAAATGCTGGAGGCGCTCGCCGGGCGCCAGGAGGCGTTGTCCCTCGACATGGCCGAACTGATCGAGCTGGCCCGGCGCGACGCCGACATGGCCAAGGAGGGCGATCCGCTCCAGGCGCTCATGACGGCCTTCGCCGACACCGCCGAGAACCTGCGCATCCGCAGCGACATGCTGCGAGCCGGGCAGGCGCTCGGGAACGCCGCGCCGGCGCAGGCGCTCGCCCCCCAGGCCGGCGCCACCAATTCGCTTCACGCCCTCAAGCGCCTCCTCGCCGGCTGGAAGGCCGAAGAGACCGGATCGAAGACCGACGAGGCACTCGACATCGTCCGCGACGCGCGCGAGGCCGTGCGCAAGCTCGAGAAGCTCCAGCAGGCCGTAGTAGACGCGTTGCGCGCCACCGAGAGCCAGGGGAACAAGACCGACGACCAGAAGGACGAGGATCTGGTCGACGAGATCGTCGAGCTCAAGGCGCGCATGGCC
>CAYRPP010000269.1:0-2868 GCA_964426115.1 uncultured Lentisphaerales bacterium
TCGCCACGCGAGCGCAGGCCGTCGATGAAGGCCCGCCCCGCCTCTTTGTGCTTTTCGTCGGCGGGTCCCCACTCGGGAAAGCAGAGCCGGCTGCGGTCGCTGAAGGCGAGGATGTTGAAGCGGTCGCGCGGACCCAGTTGTTCCAGAATCTGTGTCAGCGCCTGGCGGCAGAAGTGGAGGCGCTCCTCGGCCAGGCTCGCCGAGCTGTCCTGCACCAGGAGCAGGTCCTTGGGCAGGGGCGGCAGCGGCTTTTCGGGGCGCGGCCGGGCGGAGAGGCGGAAGTAGGCGCGGCCGCCGTCCGCGGGGTCGCGGTAGAGCTGGAGCGCCAGCGCGAGGCGGTCGTCGATGGCGGTGAACCGCCGCGCCGCTTCGGGCGCCTCGGCGAAGCGCTCGCTGAGCACTTCGGCGGCGGTGTCGTCCGCGCGGGTCTCCAGCCCGCCGGGCGGCGGCAGGTTGGGCGCGTCGGCGGCGGGCGGCGGCAGCGCGGCAGCCTGGAACTCGGCGAAGCCGAAAGCAACGTCGGCGGGACGGAAGCCGGTGCCGCCCGCGAAGCGGCGGGCCGCGAGGTCGGCGGCGGGGGCGAAATCGGGGGCCTGCGGCGCCCGCTCGACCGCCGCCACCTCGCGCCGCTTCAGCGCCGCCAGGCGGTCGTCGATCCGCCGTTCCACGATGGCCGCCACCTCCTGGCGCGGGACGAGCGGCATCGCCAGCGGGTGCTCGTCGCGGCGCGACGCCTGCGGCACGGTGTCGGCGGGCTGCGCCGCGGGCGCGGGGGGGAGGGGCGAAACGAGGTCGGGATGCGGCGCGAGCACGCGCGCCAGATCGAGCGCGGCGGCCTGGGCCGGCGCCGGCAGGGCGGGCTGCTCGCTGAAGGTCGGCCGGAGCGGGTCCTGCGGCATCCGCTCTACGCGCAGCGGCGGCAGCAGCCGGTTCTGCTCCTCCTGCTCGGAGCGCGCCTGTTCGGCCAGCTCCGATGCGTCGAGCCGCAGGTCCTGCATCCAATAGAGGAGACCCACGTGGAGGGCGGCGGAGAAGAGAAAGGCGACGACCGCAAAGAACCAGTGGCGGTCGCGGTGCGGCGCGTGGTAGCTGAAGCCGTTGGGGAGTGTGGTCATGGCCGCGCCCCCCCTTGGTTCGTCTTGGCGTCGAGCCTCGCCCGCCACGCCTTGGCCTGCGCGCTGCCGGGATAGCGGTCGACGAGCTCGCGGCCGATTTTCTCGCTGTCGCCGATACGCCCCAGCGCGAGGTGCAGAGCGGCCGCCTTGTCGAGCGCCATGGGGACGAGCGCCGGATCGTCGTAGAGCAGCGCGACGCTGAGGAAGTAGCGGAGCGCCTCCTCGTTCTGGCCGCGGGCCTCGGCGCAGCGGCCGAGCGCGGCGTAGGCGTGCGCGCGGATCCCCTGCCACTCGGGGGCCGACGTTTTGGCGACCGTCTCGCGCAGCCGCTGCTCGGCCTGGTCGATCTTGCCGGCGTCGGCGAGGAGCTCGCCGAGGCGCAGCAGCGCTTCGGGGAGGTGGCGCGTCTCGGCCGCCTGGTCCGCGGCACGGGTGTAGGCGTCGATCGCCTCGTCTCCCTTCTTCCGCGCCCGCAGGACGCGGCCGAGGAGGGCCCAGCCGGTCTGCGCCCACGCCGCGCCGGCGTCGCGCGCCGCCAGGGCGCGGGCGGCGGTTTCGGCCTCGGCGAGGGCGCCGCGGGCGAACTGGAACTCGGCGAGCCACGCCAGTCGGTCGGGCGGCAGCGCATCGCGCGCCGCGCCTTCGAGCAGCGGCTGGAAGGCGGTTGCGGCGCCGGCTTCGTCGTCCTGCTGCAGCAGCAGTCCGCCCAGCGCCAGCCGCGCCTCGCGGGCGATCTCGGCGGGGGCATCGCCCGCGACCGCCTCGCGGAAATCGGCGACGGCGCCGACGGCGTCGTCCCGCTGCCGCCGCAGCACGCCGCGCCAGTAGTGGCCCTCGGCGCGCCGCTTCGAGCCGGGATGCGCCGCCAGCAGCCGGTCGAAGGCGGCGACCGCCTCGGCGTCGCGTTTCAGCCGCAGCCACTCCATGGCCGTCTGGAAGCGCGCCTCGTCGAGTGCCTCGTGCTTCGGGAAGCGCTCGTCGAGCGCCTTCCAGCTCGCCAGCGCCCCTTCGGCGTCGCCGCCGCGGGAGAGGCAGACCCCGGCGGCGTAGAGTGCCTGTGCCGCCTGCGGGTGCTGCGGATAGCGCGCGACGACGGTCTGGAATGCCTGCGCCGCCTCGCGCCACGCCTGGCGGTCGTGCAACAGCCAGCCGGCGCGGATCCAGGCGTCGCCGGCGAAGGGGGACTGCGGATGCTTCTCGCCCACCTCGCGGTAGAGGGCGGCGGCCCGTTCGCCCTGCTTCAGCGCGGCGGCCGCCTCGGCCCGCATCCACGCCACATCGGCGGCCCACGCGGCTTCGGGCTGCAGCCCCTCGGCCGCCTCGAGCAACTCGGCGTGGCGGCCGGCGCGGAAGAGGGTGAGCAGCAGCTCGTAGCGGGCGCGCGGCAGGCGCGGACTCCCGGGGCAGGCGCGGAGGAAGGCGCGGTAGGCCTCGGCGGCCTCGGCCAGGCGGCCGCGCTGCCGCTCGCAGTTGGCGCGGATGTAGAGGAAGGCTTCGCGCTCGGCCTCGGTGCCGCCGTCGGCGGGAATCCAGGCCAGCGCCCCCTCGTAGTCGCCGGCGTCGTGGCACGCCCAGGCGGCGGCGCGGGCGGCGTCGCGCAGCCGCGGGTCGCCGGGGTGGTGTTGCCGCAGGTCGGCGAAGGCCTGCGCCGCGGCCCTGGACTGGCCGTCGGCGGCCAGGGTCTGGCCGAGCTGGAAGCGGGCCTCGGCGGCGACGCGCGGAGTCTTGGCGAGCGTCGCCGCTTCGCGGTAGA
>CAYRPP010000270.1:0-2866 GCA_964426115.1 uncultured Lentisphaerales bacterium
AGGTCAACGTCGGCGGCTGGTTCGCCAAGCAGTTCGCCGAGATGCTCGGCGCCGAAAAGACGCTGGTGCAGAAGAGCGGCTACTACAGCCGCGCCGCGGCCGCCAACGCCGCGGATCTCAGGCTGATCGGCGCCTGCGCCCGCAAGGCGGTCGCCTGCGCCCTCAAGGGCGTCGGCGGCGTCGTCGGCCAGGACGAGGACCACGGCGGGCGGCTGGCGGCCATCGCCTTCGATCGCATCCGGGGCGGCAAGCCTATGGACATCAACGACCCTGACTTCACGCGGCTGCTAAAGGAGATCGGCCAGCCCAAGGGCGGACGCGTCGCAACGAAGCACTAGGCTGCGTTGCAGACGATGCGGCCCTCCCGCTTGCCGCGCGTCATCCCGCCTGCTATGATGGCCTGGTCAACGGAAAGGAACATCAACCATGGTATCGAAACCACTGCGCACGCTGGTTGCCTTCCTGGTGCTGGGTGCCGCCGCCGCCTTCCAGGCCCTGGGACAGTCCGCCTATGTCGTCACGATCACCGACCTGCGCAAGGACGTCAGCTACGAGGTTATGACGCGCGAGCAGGTGTCCGCCCTCAAGGCCCAGTTGCAGGCCGAGGCGCGCCTCTTTCCCGCGGCCGTCGCCGCCGCCCGCAAGGAGTGGGAGGCCGGCGACATGACCAAGGACAAGCCGTTCCAGACCGCCGGCCTGGCCGCCCGCAAGATGCGCGAGGAGGGCCCCTTCAGCCAGGAGATGGCCAAGAAGAAGGCCGACAAGAAGATCGAGCGCAACATGGACCGCGACTACGACGACGCCCTCGCCAAATCCAAGGGCCCCAAGACGAAGCCCTCCGAGAAGGAGATCCGCAAGCAGGAGCGCGACGCGATGCGGGATCAGCTCGCGGAAGAGGCCGCGGCACTGGTGCAGAAGCACATCGAGGCGCTCGCCAAGGGCTCAAATTGACTCCGCGCGCCGCCGCTTGCGGCTCCCGTCCGCGCACCACCCCGCCATGGCCGAACTGATTGTCGCGCTCGATGTCCCCGCGCCCGCGGCCGTCCCGCCGGTGCTCGCCGCGCTCGGCGGGGACGTCGGCTTCTACAAGATCGGGCTGGAGCTCTTCTGCGCCGGCGGCCCGGCAGTCGTCCAGTCCGTCGCCGGCACCGGCAAGCGCGTCTTCCTCGACCTCAAACTGCACGACATCCCGCGGACCGTAGCACGCGCCGTAGCGTCCGCCTCCCGGCTGCGTGTCGACCTGATGACGCTGCATGCCGCGGGCGGACGCGCGATGATCGCCGCCGCCGCACAGGCGGCGCGCGACTGCCCGCCCGGGCAACGCCCCAAGCTCCTGGCGGTCACCATGCTCACCAGCCTGGAGCAGGCCGACCTGGACGACCTGGGCATCGGTCGCGTCATGGCCGACCAAGTCGAGTCCCTGGCCCGCCTGGCGTTGGATGCCGGGGCCGACGGCGTCGTCTGCTCCCCGCGGGAGGTCGGACGGCTGCGCGCATTGCTGCCGCCCGGTGCCCTGCTGGTGACGCCCGGCGTGCGCCCCGCCGGCGCGGATCTGGGCGACCAGAAGCGCGTGGCCACGCCGGCCGCCGCCGTGCGCGACGGGGCCACACACCTGGTGGTCGGCCGCCCGGTGCTCGAGGCGCCCGACCCCGCGGCGGCCGCTCGCGCCATCCTGGCGGAGATGCGCGTGTGACCGTCGGCGATATTCCCGCCGTCAATCGCCGCCTCAAGACGGCCTTCCTGGCGCAGCGCGCCCCGATCATGGATCTCGTGGCCGCGCAGACGCGCGACCCCTTCCGCATCCTCGTCGGCACCATCCTGAGCGCCCGTACCAAGGACGCCTGCACCGCCGACGCCTGCGAACGCCTCTTCGCGCGCGCCACGACCCCCGGGGAGCTGGAACGGCTCCCGGTCGCCGAGCTGGAGCGGCTCATCTATCCGGTAGGCTTCTACCGCACCAAGGCGCGGATGCTCAAGCGACTGCCCGGCGTGCTGCGGCAGCGCTTCGGCGGGCGGCTGCCGCAGACGGTCGAGGAGCTATGCGAGTTGCCCGGCGTCGGGCGCAAGACGGCCAACCTCGTCGTGGCCCTCGGGTTCAGCAAGCCGGCCATCTGCGTCGATGTCCACGTGCACCGCATCACCAACCGTCTGGGGCTCGTGGCGACCGCGACGCCGCTGGAGACCGAGATGGCGCTGCGCCGTCTCATGCCGGAGCGCTATTGGCGCACCTGGAACAGCTACCTCGTGGCCTTCGGTCAGATGCGCTGCACGCCGCGGCGCCCGCGCTGCGAAGGCTGCCCGCTCGCCGCCTGGTGCGCGCGCGTCCTGGACTAACCGGGTAGCACGGCGACTTCGGAGCGGGGCAGACGTTCCGGCTGGCCCAGCACCGCGGCGGCGGGACCGACCACCCGCCCCGTGCGGATCGCCTCGTACACAAAGGCCTTGCCGTCAACGACGGCCTCCAGCAACGAGCGCCCCTTCGCCAGCGCGGCGGCAATCGCCGCGCTCAAAGTGCAGCCCGTGCCGTGTGTCGACCGCGGCCGCGCGACCACGGGGGTCGTCAGCCACCAGAGCCCGCCGCCGGGCAGGCAGAGCAGGTCGCGCGCGGGCTGTTCGGAATCGTGCCCGCCCTTGATCAGCACTCCGCAGCCGTGCCGCGCGACCAGCGACGCGGCGGCCGCACAGAGGTCGGCTTCGGACTCGATCCGCGTGCCGGCCAGCACCTCGGCCTCGGGCCGGTTGGGCGTGATTAGCGTCGCCAGCGGCAGCAGGCGCGTCCGCAGGGCCTCGACCGCCTCGTCCGCCAGCAGCCGCGCCCCGCTCGTCGCCACCATCACCGGGTCGACGACCTTGGGAATTTCCGGAT
>CAYRPP010000271.1:0-2861 GCA_964426115.1 uncultured Lentisphaerales bacterium
TCGAGAAGGCGCACCCCGACGTCTTCAACATCCTGCTGCAGGTGCTCGACGACGGACGCCTGACGGACGGGCACGGCCGTACCGTGAGCTTCCGCAACGCGATCGTGATCCTGACGAGCAACATCGGTTCGGAGTACCTGGCTTCGGACAAGGCCGGCACGACCGACGCCGAGGGACGGCGCGAGATCTCGGAGAAGACGCGCGCGCAGGTCATGGAGACCCTCAAGCGCGCGTTCCGCCCCGAGTTCCTCAACCGGCTCGACGAGGTGGTCCTCTTCCATCCGCTCGGCCGTCCGCAGGTCGCGCGCATCGTCGCCCTGCAGATCGAGGATCTGCGCCGGCGCCTCGCCCGGCAGGAGATCGGACTGGAGGTCACCCCCGAAGGCCTGGCGCGCATCGCTGAGCTGGGCTACGACCCGGTCTACGGCGCGCGGCCAGTCAAGCGCGTGATCCAGCGCGAACTGGAGACGGCTATCGCGCGGCGCATCGTGGCCGGCGAAATTCCGCCCGGGGCGACCGTGACCGTCGCGGCCGACGACAAGGGGTTGATGATACGGACAGGATGAAGCATATCCGGTCGCCGCGTGGGCGCCACGCAAGCGATTACGACGCCTGGCCCACCAATGCGCCGCCCCTGGTTGGATCCACCTGTGAATTCAACTCCGGCAGCAAGCACTATGTCTGGCTGGAGTTCAACGTCTCGGACGCGGTTCCTTCATCTCGGTAGGGAGCCCGGCCCTTGCGCGTAGACGGCCACGCCGCGCCGTGACCGGATCGTGTGCTCACCGGGAATCACGACCCGCGGACCTGCGGGGATCCGGCGGGGCGGAGACCACCACCTCGCCGATCACCTGCATGCCCCGGCCGGCGCGATCCTCGACCCAAACCAGGTTGTTGGCCAGGCGCACGGCGTAGTCGGCACGGTAGCGGAGCGACTCCCGCGCGTCGGGCAGCCACAGGGCCAGCTTCCAGCGGCCGGCTGGCAGCGCGTCCGGCAGCCTGAAGGCGCACGACACGACGTGTTCCAGCGGGGTGCGGGCGGCGTCGCCCGGGCGGTAGGGCTGGTAATGCCGCCCGTTGGGCGCGGCGGGCATCTCGATCGCCGTCCCGTCGTCACGGTACAACACATAGCAGGGCACGCGCGGATTGATCATCGTCGCGAAGCCGCGGTTGACCAGCACCGTTTCCGCCTCGAACAGCGCACCCGGCGCCACCGCGGCATCGTACACCGCGCGGCGGGCATCGAGGCGGTAGCCGAGGTGGTCGCGGATATACTCGAACGCGCTGCGCGGCTCTCCCGCGAAATAGTCCGGGGAGTAGGGAAAGCGCAGCGTGTCGAGATCCCCGGCCCGAAGCGGGGTCTCCTTCCAGCGGTCAATCGAGCCCTTGACCTGCCGCGACGTGTCCAGTTCCGAGAAGTTGTGGACCAGACTGAACGAGGTGTAATGATGCAGCCGCAACCGCTGCATGACGCGGACCGCGTCGTAGATCGTCGCGAACTGGTAGGCGCCCGCCGCGCCCTGCTTCGGGTTCGTCCAGAACAACTCGCCGTCCACCGGCATGAACGGCGCTTCGCGGACGATCTGGTCGAACCCGCGCCCGCCCTCCGACCCGTGGAAGGGGGAATCGATGAAGGTGCCGCAGTCCCAGTAGTCGGAGCAGGTGGCGTCATTGAAGAACCCGATCTTGGCCGCGGCGGCCCCGCTGAAGGCGAGATCGGGGGTGAGGTCGGGCGCCAGCCCCAGGCGGTTCAGCGTCATCGTCTTGTAGTGCGGACACCGCACCATCGTCAGGCGGTCCGGCGGCAGCAGGTCGAGCGTGCCGCGGACGACTTCGGCCGCCTCGGCGTCGGACGCCCCGACGAAGTTCTCGCCGCACATGCCGAGCCAGCCGATCTGGATGGCGTAGATGACATCCCAGTTGTCGTCCAGCAGAGGCTTGAGCTGCTCCATGTGCGCGCGGATGCGCGCCACCGGCGCGACGGTCGTCTCGTCGGAGCCCTTGTAGAGGAAGCGCAGCAGGTATTTGACGCCCCCTGCGCGCGCCTTGGCGAAATCGGCTTCGATCGCGGCCGTCTTCTCGGGCGGGATCGGCCCCGCGGTGAACCGGGAGAGATAGCAATAGGCCTGTGTGAGCGTCACCCCTTCGTCGGCATAGCGCTCGAACGGCCAAGGGTCGCACGCGGAATTGAACTGCACCGGCTCGCCGGGGAGCGCGCCGATGATCACCTCGAACCGGAAGCCGCGCTCGGGGTTGCGCAGGCCGAGGCGTCCGTTGTGATCCGAAGGACGCAGTCCCCGAAAGGCGATGTGACGCGGGTCGTTCATGAGTCTGCTCCGTGCGCCAGGCCCGGCTGGCGTGACTGCGTGCGGGTCGGACCGTGTGGACCGTGCGTTCCTGCCGGGGTGGATCCGCGCGGTTGGGTGGATATTAGCACGTCCGGCTTCCCGACGATACCCTGTTCGCGGAGGTGAGTGGTGGTGAGTGGTTGTCAGCTTTGTCGCGAGCCTTGTCGATCGCGGAGGGAGCGGCGAGTAAGCGGATCGAGTAAGCGTGCCGTTTAAGATTGAGATTAAGACAAGCTATGAACAGCGCAACCCAATCGCTATCGACAAAGCTCACGCCAAAGCTCGCGACAAAGCTGAAGACCTCTCACCACTCTGCGTCTCAGCGTCTCTGCGTTAAATTCTCCGCAGAATGGAATGGAAACCGGCGCGGGGAAAGGCTAGAATGCCCCCGTATTGGATCTGGTGTCTGCAAGTCGCTTGCAGCAGCAACGAAGGTAACGCTATGAACAAGATCGACATCGGCTACTGCATGATGGCCTGCGCCCATGAGACGTGCTTCGGCGCCGGCGCGGC
>CAYRPP010000272.1:0-2859 GCA_964426115.1 uncultured Lentisphaerales bacterium
ATCCGCCGCGGACTGACATTTCCGGCGTCCAGAATGGTCACTTCCGGCCCGTTCACGCCGCGGATCGTCACGGCATAGTCCACGGCGATGCCGCCGCAGGTGACCATGTGCGTACCGTTGGAGATCGACACGATATCGCCGTCGACGGCGTTGGTCACGGCGCCCCGGACGGTGGCCTTGGCGGCCGCCCAGCTCAGGCCGTTGCTCGCGTCGTTGCCGTCCACCCGCACGAAATACTCGGCTCCGCGGGCCATGTCCCAGGCAAGCGCCAGCAGCATGGCCGATACGATCAGTCGTTTCATTGCCATTCTTCCCTTATTCGTTCCACCACGACCAGGCAACGCGGGCTTGGGATGCGCGCCGCATCCGCATGCGGGCGCAAGGAACCCTCATCCAAGGAACCCTCATCCAAGTATCGCCATGCCAACACTATTATATATATTGTATCAGATTGACCAGCCACGGTAAAAGAGCTTTTCCTCCCCCTTTTCCCCCCCTTCGTGTCCTTCGTGCTCTTCGTGGTCAAAACACGCGTAGTCTCCCGGCCTGGCCGTCCGGGACGTCCGGCCCCACTCCCGCAGAGAAGAACGCTTAATGCTTAACGCTCAACTTCGACAAAACCTGCGACAAGGCGACAATGTAGAAGTGCCGGCACTTCCCAGGGGCATTCCGGACACCAGGCCATCGGTTTCGCCATGGCCCTCCGCACACGCCCCGGGGTTGCACCCTACAGCAGCTTGCGGATCACGCTGCCGACCACGCCCTCGACCACCAGCTTGCGCCGCGGGCGGATGGCGGCGTAGGCCTTGTTGGCCGGCTCTAGGCGCACGCCCGCGCTGTCCTTGAAGAAGTACTTCATCGTCCAGGCCCCGTCCACGCAGGCGATCACGATGTCGCCGTTGCGCGGGCTCCGGCCGCGCTCGACGAGCACGGTGTCGCCGGGCAGGATGCCCGCCTCGATCATCGAGTCGCCCTCGACCTTGAGCATGAAGGTGGCCTCGGGACGGCTGACGAGGTACTCGTCGAGGCTCATGGTGTCGAGCAGCGCCTCCTCGGCCGGCGAGGGGAACCCGGCCGCCACGGAGCCCAGCAGGCGCAGCGCGCAGGCCTCGCGGCGTAGCGGGGCGGCCAGGCGGCCGCTGGGCGTGCGCCGCAGCGCGCCGGCCGCCACGAAGCGCCGCGCCATGACCGAGGCCGTGTTGCGCGAGCGCACGCCGAAGAGAGTCCGCAGTTCGTCCAGCGTCGGCGCGCGGCCGTTGCGGCGGAGGTAGTCGTTGAGCACGGGAAGGCGCTCGGCCAGCTTGGATCGGGGTGACATGCCGCCATTATAGAACTTTTGTACTATACCGCGCAACGGGAATCTGCTACCGTGGGTGTCGACGCCCACGGGGCGGAGAGATCCCTGAACTGCGATGGATGCCCGCTACCAGGAATGCACGCTGCTGCATGTCGATGCCGACGGCTTCTTCGCGGCGGTCGAGCAGGCGCTCGATCCCGCGCTCCGCGGTCGCCCGGTCGTGACGGGCGCCGAGCGCGGCATCATCGCCGCCGCCAGCTACGAGGCCAAGGCTTTGGGCATCAAGCGCGGGCTCCAGCTTCACGAGGCCCGCGCCCGCTGTCCGGAGCTGGTGGTGCGGCCCTCGGATTACGAGGCCTACAGCCTCTACTCGCGGCGGCTCTTTGACATCCTGCGGCGCTTCACGCCGCAGGTCGAGGAGTACTCGATCGACGAGGCCTTCGCCGACCTGGCGGGGTGCGGCGCGGTTCTGGACGCCCCGCTGGAGGCGGTGGCCGCGGCCTTGCGCGCTGCCGTCGCGCGCGAGCTGGGGCTCACGGTCAGCGTCGGGATCAGCCTGACCAAGACGCTGGCCAAGCTCTGTTCGAAGTTCCGCAAGCCCGACGGACAGACGATCGTGCGGCGCGAGCATGTGCCGCTGCTGCTGGCGCGCACACCCGTCGAAAAGGTATGGGGCGTCGGGCACGCCGGCGCCGCCAGGCTGCGCGCCAGGGGCGTGGCCACGGCGGCGGATCTGGCGCAGATGGAGGCGACCGACGTGCTGCGCCTGCTTCGCAAGCCCGGCTACGACACCTGGAGCGAGCTGCGCGGCCGGCGCGCCATCCCGCTAGACACCGCGCGCCGACCGGCCGGCGGCAGCCTCATGAAGGGCCACACCTTCGCTCCGCCCAGCCGCGACCGCGACTTCGTCTTCGCGGAGGCGCTCCGCAACCTGGGCGCGGCCATGGCCCGGCTGCGGCGCCACCTGCAGCGAGCGCGCGAGATCGGCCTCAGCCTCCGGCTCGCGGACTACGCCGAACGGGCCGATGCCGCCGCGCTGCCCCTGCCCTCGGCCCTCGACACCGAGGCCGCCCCGCTGCTGCGCGCGCTCTTCGACCGGCTCTTCCTCCCCGGTCCGGCCTACCGCGCGACCACGGTCTGGCTCGGGGGACTGGAGGACGAGGCGCACCGGCAGCCCGATCTCTTCGAGGAGACACCCGAACGGGCCGGGCGCGCCCGCCTGTACGCGGCCGTCGACGGGCTCAACGCGCACTACGGTCGGCACGCCGTCGCCCCCGCCGCGCTGCTGGAGGAGCAACGCAAGCCCTGGCATCCGCGCGACGCCGCGCCGCAACGCTACGGCACGCCCCTGAAGGGCGAGGGCGCGCGCCACCTGGCCATCCCGCGCCTCACCCCTTCCAATCCGGTGTAGGGCATAACCGAATCCTCCTTAATCGTCCCCGGGCGCGACTGGGGGCGCATGGAGGAGCGGGCGCATTTTGAATGCGCGCGGCTCCACGCGCTCTTGCTCCAGCGGAGCCTGCTACGCGGGCCTGACGGTGTAGACGGGCCCATCGGCGGGG
>CAYRPP010000273.1:0-2857 GCA_964426115.1 uncultured Lentisphaerales bacterium
CCACCGGCCCGAGCGTGAAGCCCTGGACGCGGCGCTCGGCGCCGAATGCGTCGGGGATCGGCGCGGACGCCAGGGTCACGCCTGCCGGCGCCGCGGCGCTGAAGGAAGCGTTTTCCGTCACCCGGCGCCAAGGTTTAGCCGGATCCGTGACCGAGTCATAGAAGTAGAGAAAACCGTTCTCCGCCGCCCAGACGGGCCGCGACGCGCGCGCATAGAGGGACGCGCGAACCTTGAGCATGGCCCGCGCGTCATCCGACGCCGGCACGACGCGCTTGAAGAGCGGATCGGCGCTCCAGACGCTGAACCAGTACGACGTCGCGGCGCACACGCTCGCCTCGATGTTCCGAATGGCGCTGTTGGCGGCGCCGAGGGGCTGCGCGGCGGACTGGATGATGAACGGCACGTAGTCCGGGGCGTCGTTCCAGAGGGCCGAGTTGAGCACGGCGAGCGTCGTGGATGCGCCGGTGGAGCGGGTGCTGATCTCCGCCGCAATCGGCCCGACGACCGTGTTGCCGTCCAGCGCGCAGTTGACGAGCGCCAGATGCGCGTTCGCTCCGCCAGCGATGATCGTCCCCGCCAACGGATCGCTGCTCGCCCCCGTTGCAAGCGAGGGTGCCCCAGTCGTGTCCGTGCTGTTGTTGCTGAAGGTGCAGTTGACTAGCGCCACACGACCTTGGCGCACGTTGACCCCCGCCGCCTGCTCGCAGACCTTGGTGCTGGAACTGCTGTTGCTTTCGTTCTGCCGGATGACCGCGTTCTCCTCGAACAGGCAATCCTCGACCACGGCCTGCCAAGTAAGGCTCGCCCCGGCAATGCGCAGCGTGCCGGCGGTGGCGCCGCTGTCCGTGCCGTGGCCGATCTTCGTGTTCCGGCGGAAGATGCAGCGGCTAATGCGCAGCGTCTCCGCGACGGTCTCGATATCGAAGACCGACACGCAGCGGTTCTTCGCCACGTTGTCCTCGACAACCGTGTCGGATATCGTCAGGTTCTTTACTGAGTCGAACTGCACCGGGCACCGCTGGTAGCCCTGGTATTCCCAGACAAAGTTGTGCGCGAAGCGGCATCCGGACAGGACGAAATCCTTGTACGCCGTGTTGACGATCAGTCCGCCGCCCGTGCCGCTGCCGTTGCCGTGGTTGTAGAGGAAACGGCTCGCCGTCACCCGGTTCGTGCCCTTGTAGGCCGACTCCGTGTTGTAGAAGGCGAGCGGCGTGTGCGAGCCGATGAAGTCGCAGGCGTCGAAGGAGGCGTTCCCGGTCACGAGCAGCGCGCCCCCCGTCGTGCCCTCGGTCATCGACGTGTTGTTCGCGAGGAAACGGCAGTTGGAGAAGTCCATTGTCGAGGAGACCACGATACTGATCGCCGTGTTTTTGAAGCCCGTGATGGCCAATCCCTCGATCTGGCAGTTCGTCACCGAGCCGTTGTCGGAAATGAAGGCGGGTGTGTTGTCGCCGGAGTTGCCGGTGGCGGCCCAGTAGGTTTCAAACCGGGGCGTGGGCATGTTGAACGTGAGCGTCGCGTAGTCCCAGATGTTCGTCCGGTAGGCGACCCCCGGATCCGCGTTGTTCGGCCGCCAGTAGTTGTCACGGTTCTGGTCGCCGGTCATGATCGTCGGATTCGCGGCGGGATCGGGTGCGCCCTCCGCCCCCTCCGTCCCGGCCCAGCCGCCACGGATCCTGACGTTCGAGAACGAGGGAATCGAGGCGTCGATGCCGTAGACGCCCCGCTTGACGCGCACCTCGCCGCGCCAGCGCCGGGCGTCGTTGACCGCATCGATGAGGCTGCCGTAGGCATCGTCCCAGCTTGTGCCGTCTTGGTTACCGGTCGCCAGCGCCGGATCGTCCGCCGGCACGAGGTAGACCACACGCAGGTTCTTGGACACGCCGGTCGCGACGTAGGCCGTGTCGGTCCCGGGCACCTTGTCCGGCAGTCCGCCTGCCCAGCCCTCAAAGTGCCAGCCGGGCGCGTCCGCCACGGAGAACTGGGGCATGTTCGCTCCGATTGCGCACTCCAGTTCCTTGTAGCTGGTGCCATCGTCCGTAAACACACCGTAGAGCCCCAGATTGAACGAAAGCGTGACGGTCGCAGGGCTAAGCACCGCCGTGATGATGGTGATGTCGTTCGTGAGCACGAGGCCCGACAGGGTCGCGCTGGTCGAGATTGTCACGCCGTTCGTGTCGACCCAGCGCGAGAACGTCGCGCCATGGAGACCGGAGACGGTGACCGGCGTCATCGTGCCGTTGGTCGGAACCACCTGCCACCACGGGGCGCCGGTGAAGACCGCCAGTTTCACGGGGTCGGATCTGAGCAGGAGCGTCCGGCCGGATTCGGTCGCCTCCGCGAGCGCCTGGACGGCGCCGCGCGTGTAGGCGCCGAAGGCGCGCATCGTACCGCAGGCGTCCTCCAGCGGGACCGCCGCGGCGCTGGCGAGCGTCTCGCCCGCGAGCAACACCTTCCAGGTTGTCTCACCGGGCAGGCGGTAGCGGTAGGTCCGTATGTACTCGCTCTCGCTATTGGAGGCGATGTCGGCCGTCTCGCGGAGGGCCGGCATATTGGCCGCCGGACGGAAGACGACGTTCCGGCCGTCGGCCGCGGCCTCGCGAGCCAGCGGCACGGGATCCGCCTCGAGCCCGGCAAAGAGAATCCCGGCGGGGGGCGTGGACAGTCCCGCCACCGAGCTGTTCCTCACGGCCAGGAGCGCGGGCACATCCGCATAGAAGGGATTGTAGTCCGAATCTCCGCCGCGTGTGAAGACGCAGTTCAGCACCGGAAACGCGCTGTTGTGGAGCGGACTGTATTGCGCCACGTCGTAGATATCCGCGGCGGCTGCGGACCGCGTGAACGTGCAGTTCGCGAT